>JBFHVQ010000001.1:0-121329 GCA_041589455.1 Gammaproteobacteria bacterium
AAGTCATCAAGCTTGGTCCACATTTTTTTTCTTATATGATGAAAAGGTTTTAAGCTGAAAATAGAGTAGAGTATGAGTCCAAGCCATATTTTCCAGAAGGGCCGACTACTGTTGATGGTAACTGGAATATAAAAGGGTATTAGTTTTACCAGATCTGGTGCGTTTTTTATTAATGAGGCTCTTTCGTTAAGGCACTCTTTAACGAGAGAAAACTGTCCGTTTTCCAGATAACGTAATCCACCATGGATTAATTTGCTTGATTTGCTGGAGGTTCCCAGGCCAGCTTGTTGGTTCTTTTCTATTACCAGTGTTTTGTAGCCGCTAGCGGCGGCAGCTTGTGCTACACCCGCACCCTGGATTCCTGCGCCTATGATAACTATGTCGTAATCAGCAGTCATGTTTATTAAATTGCAAGTTGTTGCCTTAATTGCTGATGCTATTAGAGTTTATGTTTAGGGCGAGTATAGGGTGCTCAAGCATTCGACAGATATCCCTTGTTTCTACCAGGTCTATGTTGTGACTAGCGTAATGTATAGCGAGTTCTGGTTCTGTAATGTCATAGACCATCCAGTGCCAGTCACCCGGCCAGGGATCCATGTTATGTGGTAGTTTTCTATGATTGATAATCAGGTAGTCTGGGTTTAATTTACTTGCCTGCTGATGACTGATGTCATCGTAGCTGTGTAATACCCAGCCAGTTGAGAAGTCGCTGATTTTCTGTGTGTAATGAATTGCCTCATGATCGAATGAAATTATAATGCATTGCGATTTAATAATATCCAGTGTTTTAATGAGCTCATTTATAATTGTTTGAGTCCCATAGTGCTGTAAAGATTCTTCTTTTATTTCAACAAATGCACTGGTTTGCGGGTATTTTTGCAACAGGTTAATTACATCACTGAGTAGTGGAATACGCTGGTTAAAAAATGCCATTGAAAAGCGTTCGGGCTCATGTGCTCGTATATTAACCAACTCAGAATAACTCATTTCGAAAAGATTGCCTCGTATTCCGGTAGTGCGCAATAATTCCACGTCATGAATTACCACTAGTTTTCCATCGGCAGTGCATTGCACGTCAAATTCCACATAGGCTGCACCGCAGGCCAATGATGATTTAAGTGAAATCATAGTGTTTTCAGGATAGGAGGCCATATGGCCGCGGTGGGCTACAAGATCAGGTATTGCCATTGTATAAACTCAATGCTGTCTTTCATTCTGTAAAGTTTAGTTGTTGTTGCAGCGCTTTTTTAATTCTCCGACAAACTGTTGATATCTTGTATTAAGCGCTTTGTCACTCACAGGTAAATATTCTGATGATATATTTATTGAGGGTGTGATTTTATTTTTATCATCTAATTGGCATGCCAGAACAGCGCAGCCTGTCAGTGTGCTTTCGCTTTCACAGTATTGTATGGTTTTTATCTGAGATAAACTAGCGAGCTTCTGACACAGCCCATTAAGCCGGGATAACCCACCTGAGACGTGCAGGCGTTGTAATGGGGCTGCAAGCTGCTCAATATTACAGCATAGTAGAAAAACAATGCTTTCAATGATTGCCACCAGCTTTTGATTATGGTTCATGTTTTTTTCATTAGTAAATTCAGCTGCTCCAGCTTCACACCACCAGGGTGATCCCAGACCGCTAATTGTATTAATGAAAATTCCAGGTGGAGATGTTTTTTGTAATGATTTATCAAGTTCTGAAAATGCCAGTTGTTTATCAGCTTCACTGATGAATTTATCCAGTGCGGAAGCTGCGCCATTAACAGTGCCTTCGCTGACAAAGTCTGCAGATGATTTTGTGCTTTTAACCAGGCTGTGTAGCAAGTGTCCGGGTTTGGTTTTTTCTGGTAGATGGCTGAGAACAAAGGCACCGGTACCAATATTCACGAGGGCATCATTTGTTGCTAAGTCAGGGAAACCATGAAACGCTGCATTCTGGTCACCGCAGACAGTTGTTAAATTTACCTCAAGGTCTCGTAGTTGGCCATAGGGAAATATCACGGGCCGACAGATGGGTAGTAGTTTTTTATTGAGCTGATACAGTTTGAGTAAACGAGTTGACCAGTCAAGAGAGTGTATATCAAATAGTTGGGTACGTTGTGCATTGCTGTGATCAATAACACAGTCAGGCTGTTCCAGTAAATGAAATAACAGATAACTGGCTATAGGTGAAATACATAGTGAGTTGTTTTCCATCGACCTGTTTATGTCTGCCGATGAATTATCAAGTAGCCAGCGTATCTTGCTCGCGGAATAGTGGGCTGATAGTTGCAGGCCGCTTATCTGTTTTATCTCATCTGTATGGATTTCCAGCTCGTTAATCAGCGGTGTGTTTCTCAGATCTCGCCAGCTAATGATGGGCGAGAGTGCTAAACCGGTTTCTTTATCCCATGCAACAATACTGGACCTCTGGGTGCAAAGCCCTGCCTGTTTAATGGCAGGAACCAGGATTGAGGGCAGTTTTTTAATGAGAGTCTTGCATGAATCTACTATTTGTTTAGGATCCTGTTCGTAGTGGCTGGTAAATGGATTGTGAGTGTCTATATCCATAGAGTCCACATAGACTATCTTGCCAATATGGTCAATCAATGCCGCACGGCAGGCGTGTGAACCTATGTCGAATGCAAGGGTGAGAGGTTGTATTGTCATACTTTAGAGTTAAGTACATATAAGCTGTTTTTTCATGAAGCTAGAATAAACGGCATCGACCCAAATATAAGAAAGTGTTAATATCTGCAGCGTATAGTTGTGCTATATCGCTTATAAGCAGATGGGTGTTTAATCGGTACGGTTTAGTTCTGTCTTCCGTTACGCGCTCAAATTCGTTTGAAATTATCGGGAGAAAACCAATGGCAACAATTGAACTGACTGAGCAGAATCTTGAACAGACGATCGTAGAAAACGACACGGTCATTATAGATTTCTGGGCGCCCTGGTGTGGCCCCTGTAAGACTTTCGGCCCAATTTTTGAAGAGGTTTCAGAGAAGCATCCTGATATCATCTTTGCCAAGGTGAATACAGAAGAAGAGCAGGCTATTGCCGCTCATTTCCAGATTCGCTCAATTCCAACACTGATGGTGTTTCGTGAGCAGATCGTACTGTTTTCAGAAGCAGGTATGTTGCCAGCTTCAGGTCTTGAAGAGCTGGTCACTCAGGTTAAAGGTCTGGATATGGACAAAGTGAAAGCTGAAATTGATGCCATGGAAGCGCAAAATAAGGCTTGATTGGTAAATCAGGTCAGACACTAATTTCGCATTTACTGTGTTTTCAGCAAGGCATGTTCCGGCTGGGTTTCTAGTAGGGACCCTGTTGAATTCACAGGGCGCCAGCTCGTAATCCAGTTATCTACTTTGTCCAGGGCTTCTTCAGATAACTCGTTCTGTAACTTAATATAAAGCGTCTTGCGCTTGCTTTGAATTGACTCGGCGAGTCGTAAATTGCTCTTTGAGGCGAGGCTCAGCCACTTGTAGGCGAGCAGGTCATTTTGCTCTACCCCTTTACCCGATAGGTACATATTGCCCAGCATATGCTGGGCAGAGCTCCAGTTCTGTTCAGCCAGAGATTTGAATATACCTGCCGCTTTTTCACTTGAGCGTTCGATGCCATTGCGACCTAGCAGATAGTTAAGCCCCAGTTGATATTGAGATAATGGGGTGCCTTCTTCATGTTGTTTAAGGGTTGTCTCAGCTGATTGAGCGTTGGGTATGAGTGCTACTAAGGCTGAAAGTATGAGAAGTAGCTTTTTGAAATTTTTCATTCTGCGCATCCCGTCTAATTTTTCTGGTGTCCTGACTTATTGTTAATCCCCATATAATGGATTTTACAGAGGGGGAGTTTTTATTTTTGTCATTTAATGTAAAGGTGACCGATTCGCACTGATGGCAAATGCTTCAATGTTTTTAACACCTGAATACGTATTTGTACAATATAAATAACAAGAACAGTGATTTGTTTCTGATAATTGCAGGCTTATTTAATTTGGCGGGCTAAGTCGCAATCGCTGGAAAGATAAGGTGCTGCCAGGCCGAGGTAGCCTGGCAGCTAGAAGGGTTAGCGGATTTTCTTCAGAGACTTCAGCAGGTCTTTATGCCATTGAGCAGAGAACTGTTTGCGAATTTTGTCTTTTTCAATTTCGATTTTAACAAGTTCCCGGGAGCGTTTCTCACTAGCGCTTATCTCTGCATTGAGTCGTATTAATTCCTCCTGGAGAGAAGACAGTTGAGCCTTCATGGACTGCATGTCGTTAGCTGGCTTAGCGGCTTTTTTCTTGCTGCTTGCCGTGGTTTTAGGAATGGTTTTTAAACTGCCCGCTGTTTTCTTAACCGCCTTCTTGGTCGGTTTCTTAGGTGCTACCTTTGCGGGCGTCTTTTTAGTGGTGCCGCCAGCTGTGCCGGCTTGCTTTTTCGTAGCTGCTTTTTTGCTGGGAGTTGCTTTTGCAGGTTTGGCTGCTGTTTCAGTTTTCTGGCGGTTTTGGGATTTTGCCTTGCCTGCCTTAGCAGGCTTGTCAGCAGCAGCTTTACTTTTAACGGGAGCAGGCTTCTTGGTTTCTGGTGCTTTCGTAGGCGAAGTGGTTTTTTGAGCATTGCTTGTGGCAATGGGTTTCTCAGCAGGTTTCTCAATGGGTTTATCTGCTACTGATGTTGTAACGGCTTCTGCTTTGGCAGGTGCGACATTCTGGCTGGTGGCTGGTATGGCTGTAGTTGCCTGGCTTGCTGTCTGGCTAATGGTTGAAGGGCGTGCAGTTTTTAGAGCAGTCATCATGGCGCCGAATATATCGTCGATATCACCCATGCCTTCCACTACAGATAGCTTACCCTGTTTTTCATAGTAATCAGCCAATGGCTGGGTCTGGGTTTCATAAACCTTGAGTCGCTTACCGATGGTTTCCTCATTGTCATCAGAACGATGATGCAGTTTGCCACCACACATGTCGCACTCGCTCTCTAGAGTCGGTGGATTGGTGTATATATTGAAAACAGCACCACAGCTCTCACAAGTTAGTCTGCCGGTAAGGCGTTGCATCAGTATGTCGAAGTCAACATTGATCAAAACTGATTTTTCAATGGGTATTGAGAGGCTGCTAAGTAATGCATCAAGTTCCTCGGCCTGTTCCAGGTTGCGGGGGAAACCATCAAGAATAAAGCCGTTATTTGTGTCTGGGCCACTCAGTCGCTCGCGAATCAGGCCCAGTACCAGGTCGTTTGGTACCAGCTGACCAGCTTCCATAATGGTTTTAGCCTGCCTGCCCAGTGGTGTCTGAGCTTCGACAGCTGCGCGTAGCAGGTCACCCGTAGAAATTTGTGGAATATTCAGTTTTTCAATCAATCGCTTGGCTTGCGTGCCCTTTCCCGAGCCAGGTGCACCCAGTAATACAATTCTCATGTTGGCTTTTCTCCCCTAAACAGGCCTTGTTGTTATTGGCATATGCTTCGGATTGTAATCAATGCGTGGATAATGTCGAGTACTCTGGCGCCCGTTCTTGATATAATAGGGCATTAACGTGAAGTCTGGCGTGGTTGCTCACAAAATTCAGTTGAAATTGCTGCCTGCTGCCAGGCTAAATGTTGTGAAATCGTTGTTTAATGTAATGTAAGGTAAGATATGAATCTTGATAATCTCCCCCTGGGTGAAAATGTCCCGACAGATATTAATGTCGTGATTGAAATTCCTGCACATGGATCTCCAGTTAAGTATGAAGTAGAAAAGGATAGTGGCACCCTGGTGGTGGATCGCTTTATGGGCACTGCGATGTTCTACCCCTGTAATTATGGTTTTATGCCTCATACGCTATCTGAAGATGGTGACCCGGTTGATGTACTGGTGGTTACCCCTGTACCACTGATTTCGGGCTCTGTTATCCGTTGCCGTCCAGTTGGTATGCTGGAAATGATCGATGAAGCAGGAGAGGACCACAAAGTACTGGCAGTACCGGTTAGTAAGCTGACCAAGTTGTATGACGATGTTCTGTCTCCCAAGGATCTGCACGATGATATGCTGGGCCAGATAACACACTTTTTTGAGCAATATAAAGCGCTCGAGTCCGGTAAATGGGTGAAGGTTGAAAACTGGGTGGGTGCCGATCGCGCCCATGAGGAAATTCTAAGTAGTATTGAGCGATATAATAAGCAGGAAGGCTAAGTCTTGTGTTAAAAAACGTGTGGTGTGTTTTTGCATCACACGTTCCTTTCTATAAAATGCAGAGCTCACACAGCCACCGATACCATTAGAGTGGAGATAAACGATTATCGACAACGACTCATTAGCTAAAATTACGACTTGTCTGTTGAGTCACCGCGTCTGGAGTTAACGGGCAGTGTCTCGTTCTGTTATTAAAAACCATACTCTGGAAGCGCAGCTGTTCAAACGACGGGCGACTGTGGCCGCGTTTATCAGTATTCTAATGTTGCTGGTACTGTTTTCTCGGCTGCTCTATCTACAGTTCTTCGAATACAGCCATTTCTCAACCCTGTCTGAAAACAACCGGATTCGACTGGTACCCGTAGTGCCTAATCGAGGTCTTATCTATGACCGTAACGGCGTGGTGCTGGCAGAAAATCAGCCATCATTTCAGCTTGAGGTTATTCCCGAGCAGGTTGACGATATGGTGACGACTCTAGAGGCGCTGGGGGAAGTTATCGAACTCAATGAAGACGTGCTCAAGCGTTTTCATAAACAGCTTAAACGCAGTAGAAAATTTGAGCAGGTCCCGCTGCGAACAAAATTATCAGAGGAAGAGGTGGCTCGCCTGGCAGTCAATCGCCACCGTTTCCCCGGCGTTGAAATTAATGCTCGCCTGAGTCGACATTACCCACTCGGTGAGCGGATGGCTCATGTGATCGGTTATGTTGGTCGAATCGATGAAGAAGAAATAAAGCGCGTTGATCAAACCAATTACAAGGGAACCACCCATATTGGTAAAAATGGTCTGGAGCGTTATTACGAAGACCAGTTACATGGCATGGTGGGATACCGTAATATCGAGGTCAATGTGCAGGGCCGAGTGCTGAGAGAGCTGGATAAAATCCCGCCTGTGCCGGGGAACAATCTGTGGCTAACACTGGATGTACGGCTGCAAACCGTCGCCGAGGAGGCGTTACAGGGCTATAACGGTTCCGTCGTAGTGATGCAACCAGAAACTGGCGAAATTCTGGCAATGGCGAGCATGCCAGGTTTCGACCCTAATCTTTTTGTACATGGGATTAGTTACAAAAATTACAGTGTCTTGCGCGACTCACCTGATCGACCACTTTTTAATCGCTCGATTATGGGGCAGTATCCACCGGGATCTATTGTTAAACCTTTTGTCGGTCTGGGTGGGCTGGAAAGTCGCTCAATCGGGCATCGAGAGAAAATCGATTGCGAAGGGCATTACCTATTACCTAATGATGAGCGCAAGTACCGTGACTGGAAAATTACCGGCCATGGTCCGGTTGACCTGGATGCTGCCCTGGCTCAATCCTGCGATGTGTATTATTACGAACTGGCTTATCGCATGGGGATTGACCGTATCCACGCGATGCTGCATCAGTTTGGTTTTGGTGAAAAAACCGGTGTCGACCTGCTGGGTGAACGTTCTGGTCTGTTACCCTCTCGTGAATGGAAAAAACGGGCCAGGCATAAAATCTGGTTTCCTGGAGAAACCCTTATTACTGGTATAGGACAGGGCTATATGCTGGCAACACCATTGCAAATGGCATCAGCCACCTCAATACTGGCGATGCGAGGCAAAGTGGTGCAGCCACATTTACTGGCGAAAATTGAAGACCCTGCCGAGCAGAAGGTGACTACGCTGGAGTGGGCGCCTAAAGAGTCTGTCAAATTGCATCGTCAAACTAACTGGAATCATGCGATCAAGGGAATGGTTAATGTGGTGCATGGCGCACAGGGGACGGCACGCAGTTCAGGTTATGGACTGGATTTTAAGATGGCGGGAAAAACCGGTACTGCTCAGGTTTTCGGAATTGCGCAGGATGAAGAATATGATGAAGAAACGATTGCCAAAAAGCTTCGTGACCATGCTCTTTTTTCCGTGTTTGCACCAGTTGATGAGCCGCAAATTGTGGTTCTGGTGATTGCAGAAAATGGTGGAAGTGGTAGCGGCGTGGCGGCACCGATAGCGCGTAAGATTATTGATGAATGGGCTAAAAACAGGACAGATGTCATTGGGAGCAATCAATGATTGATGATGGCGTAAGAGATAAACATTATAAGCCAAGCTTCAGCATGCGCCTGATACAGATTATGCATCTGGACTTTCTGTTGCTGGTGGGGCTGGCATTGCTGGTACTGGTTGGTCTGGGAGTCTTGTACAGTGCGGGCGATCAGTCAATGAGCCTGATACATCGTCAGTTGACGCGACTCGGCCTGGCACTGATGGTAATGCTGGTGATCGCCCAGATCCCGTCTTCAACCCTGCGCTTCTGGTCGCCCTGGATGTATGTGCTGGGGGTCGTATTGCTGGTATTGGTACTGGTAATGGGCGATATTGGTAAAGGGGCACAGCGTTGGCTCGATCTGGGGTTTATACGCTTTCAGCCCTCTGAAATGATGAAGCTGGTAACGCCGATGATGATTGCCTGGTATTTTGCAGAAAAACCATTGCCACCATCCTATAAAACCCTGCTGGTCGCTGTAGTTCTGATATTGGTGCCGACGTTTCTTATTGCCCGTCAGCCTGATCTGGGAACCTCGTTATTAATATTTGCGGCAGGCTTTTTTGTGATCTTTCTTGGCGGTATGAGCTGGCGGCTAATGGCCGGGCTGACTGTGCTAGGGGCCTCATTGTTACCGGTACTGTGGCATTTTATGCACGACTACCAGCGAGGTCGCGTAATGACCTTGCTGGATCCTCAGCGCGATCCACTGGGGGCGGGCTACCACATTATTCAGTCAAAAATTGCCATTGGCTCGGGAGGGATTTATGGTCGAGGATGGCTCAATGGAACACAGTCGCACCTGAACTTCTTGCCGGAACAGTCTACGGATTTCATTTTCTCTGTGTACGCTGAAGAGTTTGGACTGCTGGGCGGTATCGTATTATTGAGTTTATATGCCTTTATCATTATCAGAGGACTGGTGATTGCGGTGCAAGGGCAGGATACCTATGCGCGATTATTAGGTGGTAGCCTGAGCCTGACATTTTTCGTTTATTTGTTTGTGAATGTGGGCATGGTTTCAGGTATTTTACCGGTGGTTGGGGTACCATTACCGCTTATAAGCTATGGCGGAACATCAATGGTGACGCTAATGGCAGGATTTGGTATGTTGATGTCGATAAACTCTCATCGACGTTTATGGTCAAAGTAGTGCGGCAGCATTACCTAACAAACTTAGATTAATTAAAACTATATGAAAACACACACACTTAAATTAAGCATTAGAGCATTGTCTGTTTTATTGTGTCTGATTCCTGGTATCGCCTCAGCGAATTATGGGGAAAGAGAAGATGTACGTGCATTTATTAACGAAATGCACAGCAAACATGGTTTCGACAGTCAGCAGATGTTGCAATGGATGACAGGGGTCAAGCAGCAAACCACCGCGCTTGAAGCAATCGCGCGCCCAGCTGAAGGAAAGCCCTGGAAAGATTACCGAAATATTTTTATAACAGAAAAGCGCATTAGTCAGGGCGTCGAGTTCTGGAAGCAAAATGTTGCTTTACTGTCACGGGCGGAAAAAGAGTTTGGTGTGCCAGCAGAGTATATTGTCGCCATTATTGGTGTTGAAACCTATTATGGACGACACGCCGGTAACTACCCGGTGCTTGATGCCTTAACCACACTCGGTTTCGATTACCCACTGGAAAATACCACCAAAGAACGACGCGATCGCAGGGAAAAATTCTTCCGTAAGGAACTAATGCACTTTTTACTGATGAGTCGTGAAGAAAAGTTTGACCCAAGAGAACTGAAAGGCTCTTACGCAGGCGCTATGGGAATGCCACAGTTTATACCTAGCAGCTTCAGAAGCTATGCCGTGGATTTTGACGGTAATGGCGTACGTGATTTCTGGTCCAGTTCTGCAGACCCTATTGGTAGTGTGGCTAACTATTTCAAAGTGCATGGATGGCAGCCTGGTCAGCCAGTAATTAGTTCGGCATCAGTGAATGGCGAGGCGGCAAAGTACGGCACTCGGAAAATTACTTCTCGTAAAAAGAACTGGAAGCCAGTCGCTAATTTTTATCAGATGGGCGTGAAATCGCAGCAGCGTTTTTCAGATAACGAACTATCTATGCTATTAAAGCTTCAAGGTAGCAAGGGTGATGAATACTGGCTGGCATTGCATAATTTTTATGTGATTACGCGTTATAATCACAGCCCACTTTATGCCCTTGCGGTACATCAGTTGAGTCAGGAAGTGGCAGCTAGATATCGTGCCAGATAGTAATACAGTTTCAGTGATACAGGCTTTAGCAATACAGGGTTTTAATGTTGATTAATATGAAACAGAAGGTAGTTGTCTTTCTGATGCTTGTGCTCGGCACACTGTTGTCTTCTTGTGGAATACAAGATAGTGCACCAGATCGATTTGTCAGGGCAGATACACCGGATGCGATCCCCGCTAATGAGCCATTGAGTCGATATGGTAACCCTGAAAGCTACACTGTCATGGGTAACACTTATCGTGTGATGAAAAGTGCTAATAATTTTACTCAGGATGGTTATGCGTCCTGGTATGGCACCAAGTTTCATGGTCGTAAAACATCAAGTGGTGAGCCATACGATATGTATGCAATGACAGCGGCACATAAAACCCTGCCATTGCCGACCTATGTTGAAGTGACACACAAGGAAACCGGTAAGAAAATAATCGTTAAGGTGAATGACCGGGGGCCCTTTCATCAGGGGCGTATTATAGATCTTTCCTATGCGGCCGCCAGAAAACTGGGGATTTCAAGTACTGGCACTGGACCAGTTAGCATTCGAACGATTAATACCTCTGCACTTGATCTGAAAACAGACGAGGTGGTATTGCCAGCACCTCGAAATGGCAATGGCGAAATTCATGTACAGATAGCTGCCATGGGTAGTGAAGCAGCGGCAGAAAAAGTTGCTGATGATCTAAGGCAGAAAAAAATCCAGAGTGTCAGGGTGCATGTGGTTGAGTCAGATGGCAGGAAGCTATATCGTGTCCGTGTTGGGCCTATTCCCAATGTCGATCTGGCTTATAAAGTCATTAATGACCTCAATGTTATTGGCTTAGACAAGGCGCGTGTGGTTGTTGATTAAAGCGGTAATGCGCTAAATTTTAAATATTCAAATTAGAGTCTATATGTTAAAAATGATCCACTTATTTACAACGGTTTTCAGTTTTCTTTTAATCACACTGTCTGTTAATGCAAATGCTAATCCAGTACCGTCTCCTCCGTCGCTGGCGGCAGAAAGTTATTTACTGGTTGATGCACATAGTGGAAGAATTCTTGCGGAAAAAGATATTCATAAGAAAGTGGAGCCGGCCAGTATCACTAAAATGATGACGGCTTATGTGGTTTATAAAGAGCTGGAAACAGGACGTCTGTCACTTGATGAAGAAGTCACTATCAGTAAAAAAGCCTGGAAAATGAAAGGCTCGAAAATGTTTATTGAGGTGGGTAAAAAGGTCAAGGTGGAAGAGCTGCTTAAAGGCCTGATTATACAGTCGGGGAATGATGCAACAGTTGCTCTGGCTGAACATATTGCAGGCAGTGAATCGACCTTTGCCGATTATATGAACCAGTATGCGCAGCAGTTAGGTATGACCGATACGCATTTTGTTAATGCCACAGGCTGGCCGGCAAAACAGCATTTAACGACGGCAGTTGATCTGGTAAAACTGGCATCGGCACTGATCAATGATTTTCCAGGTCACTATGAATGGTACAAGGAAAAGCAATATACCTTTAACGGAATCAAGCAATACAACCGTAATAAACTGCTATGGCGTGATAAAAGTGTCGATGGTATTAAAACCGGTCACACTGAATCAGCAGGCTACTGCCTGGTGTCATCGGCAAAGCGTAATGATATGCGTCTGATTGCGGTTGTGCTGGGAACTAAAAGTGAGAAAGCCCGCAGTGATGTCAGTCAGTCTTTATTAAGTTATGGTTTCCGTTTTTATGAAAGCAGTAAACTTTATGCGGCTGGCGAAACCCTGAATCAGGCGCGTATCTGGAAAGGTGCCTCAGAGCATATCAATCTGGGTCTGCAAGAAGACCTGTTTGTGACGATACCCCGAGGTCAGTATAAAAAGCTCAAGCCGCTTATCGAAATCAATACTGATATTGTAGCGCCAGTAAAGAAAGGCCAGACACTGGGAAAAGTCAGTGTAACGCTTGATGGTAAAGAGCTGATCTCGCATCCATTGATTGCATTACAGAATATCGAGAAAGGCAGCCTTTGGCAGCGTAGTAAAGATCAGATTATTCAGTTATTCCGGTAATCAAACTCTACCGAGTCGATGCGATTGGTTCGACGATTTCATAAAGAGGCTCAACCTGCTTTGTCATGAGATAGTGGCTAACGGGAGGGGATTCTTAAGCTCATTGGCTGCATTGAGGTGCAGTGGATGTTTTCAAAATTTTGTTACAGCTCTCGGAGAACTGTATGTCAATTGTATATTTAAATGGTGAATACCTGCCAGTTGAGGAAGCTCGTGTTTCAGTACTGGATCGAGGTTTTCTATTTGCTGATGGTGTTTATGAAGTGATACCAGCCTATGGCGGGCGTTTATTGCGATTGGCGGAACACCTGAAGCGATTGCAGGACAGTCTTGATTCGATCCGGCTACCTAACCCCATGAACAATGATGAATGGCAGCAGATGTTTGAACGTCTACTTGCAGAGAATCCCAGTGATGACCAGTCGGTTTATCTGCAGGTAACACGGGGTAGTGCTGCAGTGCGTAACCATGGCTTTCCAGACGAGGTTGAACCGACAATTTTTGCGATGGTGACAGCCCTACCTAAGGTTGATAAAGAGCAGCTTAAGCCGGGAGTATCAGCGATTACACTTGATGATATCCGCTGGAAAGCCTGTAACATCAAGTCCATATCTTTATTGGGTAATATTCTCCTCAGGCAACAGGCTCATGATCAACAGGCAGCTGAAGCAATACTGGTCAATGAAGGTAAGGTGACAGAAGGTGCTGCCAGTAATGTTTTCCTGGTGCTAGATGGTGTGATCGTAACCCCGCCAACAGGGCCCTGCCTGTTACCAGGAATTACTCGTGACTTGATACTCGAACTAGCAGAACAGAATGAACTACCACACGAAGTAAGAGAAATCGATGAGTCAGAATTGCTTAAAGCCAGTGAAATATGGCTAACCAGTTCCACCAAAGAGATTTTGCCGGTAGTTGAGCTAAACGGGCGACCAGTTGAAAAAGGCGTTGCTGGCCCCATATGGGAAAAGATGATTGATATTTATCAGGCCTATAAGTCAAAGCTTAGACAGGGACAGGCCAGTTAGCCTGACTACGGAGTGTGCGATGAGTGATAAGCCAAAAGACAAGATTTTTTACGATGAAGAACAGGAAACCCTGTTTGAATTTCCCTGTGACTTTCCGATAAAAGCCATGGGCAAAACGGGTGATGAGCTCGAAGTCGCGGTGCTTGAGATTATTAATCGTCATGTTGAAACCCTGCCTGAGGGAGCCGTGAAATTTACCCAGAGCAGTAACGGTAAATTCACCTCTATCACTATCACCTTTACCGCCCACAGCAAAGATCACCTGGATAAAATTTATATGGAGCTGACCAGTTGTGAGCATGTGTTGTACTGTATTTAAAAGAAAACGCGAATGAACGCTAACAACGCAAATAAACGCGATATTTCTGTTTGCCACAGTCAAACAGAAGTCATCACTTTATTCGCGTACATTTGCGTACATTCGCGTTGTTAGCGTTGTCTTTTATTCCCGTTTACCTATGGCTAAAAACCTCAATCAATACGCCATTATCAGACGCCTGGGTCTGCAGGATTATTCGTCAGTGTTTCAGCAAATGCAGCAGTTTATTGCTGATCGTACGCCTGAAACGCCGGATGAAATATGGCTGCTAGAGCATCCTCCTGTGTTTACTCTGGGAACCAATGCAAAACCTGAACACCTGCTAAATCCTGAGGATATTCCTGTTGTACAAACAGATCGTGGCGGCCAGGTAACCTACCATGCCCCAGGTCAGCTAATTGCCTATATCTTAATTGATGTAAAGCGCAAAGGTATGGGGGTGAGGCAATTGGTCAGTGCACTGGAGAATTCTGTCATTCAATTTCTGGCAAACCAGGGTATAGAAGCGGCTGCGAACCCAACAGCGCCGGGTGTTTATGTCGATGGAGCTAAAATTGCGGCGCTAGGTTTAAGGGTTAAACAGAAGGGTAGTTATCATGGGCTTAGTCTGAATGTGGACATGGATCTGACAGATTTTGATAGAATAAACCCCTGTGGCTATCCAGGGTTACAGGTGACTAGTCTGAAAAAACTGGGACTTGATCTGGATATGCAGCAAACCACATCGTTAATGCTGGAGTCGTTATGCCAGCAACTCGATATTACGCAAATCGAACAGTAGACGTTTATGAGCAAGAATAAAGTTGTTGCCGGTGTAAAACAGACCGGTGCTGAAAAAGTCGCACGTATTCCGGTGAAAATTGCAAAAACCGAAAAAATGCCTCGTAAACCCGAATGGATTCGTGCCAAGGCTCCTACGCACCCTAATGTAAAACGCCTTAAAAAAGTTTTGCGCGAGCAGAAACTGTTTACCGTCTGTGAAGAAGCGTCCTGCCCGAATCTGGGTGAATGCTTTGGCCATGGCACTGCAACCTTTATGATCATGGGTGAAATCTGTACACGGCGGTGCCCGTTTTGTGATGTCGGTCATGGTCGCCCATTGCCGCTGGATAAAAATGAGCCACAGAATATGGCGGATACGATCCAGGCAATGCAATTAAAGTATGTTGTTATTACATCGGTAGATAGAGATGATTTACGTGATGGCGGTGCGGCACACTTTGTAGAATGCATAGAAAAGACTCGTGCTTCGACACCGGGTATAAAAGTTGAAACTCTAGTACCAGACTTTCGTGGTCGCGTAGATATTGCACTAGATATACTTAAAACGTCTCCACCTGATGTGTTTAATCATAACCTTGAAACAGTGCCTCGCTTATATAGGGAGGCTCGTCCGGGAGCAGATTATCAGGGCTCGTTAGATTTACTGAAGGCCTTTGGTGATGCATGTATCGGAGTGCCAACAAAATCTGGTTTGATGCTTGGTCTCGGTGAAGAAAAAGATGAAGTAATCGAAGTGTTAAAAGATCTTCGAGCACATAATGTTACCATGCTGACGCTTGGACAATATCTACAGCCAAGTGCACATCACCTACCGGTAAAACGGTTTGTTACGCCAGACGAATTTGAAGAATATAAAGTGATCGCGGAAGCGATGGGCTTTGAGCAGGTGGCCAGTGCGCCGATGGTACGTTCATCCTATCATGCGGATTTACAGGCGGCAGGAGAGTTTGAGAGTTAATGTGTCGTTAAGATGCTCTAATCTTAAATGAGTTGATAGACTGTGAATGAATTGTTTTTCAGGTAAGCTTTTTAACTTTTGGTAGTTTTTGGTTTCAAACCTAACCTGGTTTTTCAGAAAAACGAATCATTGATGAATGCCCTTTGTATCATGAGGCGTGCAATTTATTGCAATCTAATACTAATAAGCTTCAGGCTAATAAAAAAGCACGGCATATAATGGCGTGCTTTTTTATTAATGCCACTATGAAGTCTTAGTAACTGTTAGAAGTCGATCTTAATTCCGAAATGTCCGCCGTCATCTACTTCAATCTCAGGGCCATTTTCCAGTTCGTACTCCATATTGCGATATCCTACATAGGCACGTGCACTCGGTGTCACTTCCAGCTCAATGGAAAAAGATACTTCACTGTATTCATCGGCACCACTAAACGAAGTTATGCTAGGCGCATAAAAGGCAGAGGCACGGAATGCAATCGGTGTAGAAGATGGAATTACATAGCGAATTTGACCGCCGATAGCCAGGGCACCAAATTCTTCGTCGATTAGATTATTGGCATCCAGCGAAACCAGGGTCAGTTTGCCGCCAACACCAAACTGTAATTGCTTGTTATTGCCAGCTGCATTGCCAGTGACCATCATCTGTCCATTGAACTGATAATCATCATTTTCAGTGAACAGCAGACCCAGGCCAACATCAGTGCCACCATATCCAAAGGTAGATGACTGAGTCAGGTAATTGATTTCTGCCATCTCGTCAGCCAGTTTCAGGTCAATACTACGTGCATCAACCTGAGATGTTAAAAAGGTGAATGGCAACAGAAGAGCGATTTTTTTTATCATGGTGTTCCCCATAAAATAATAAGCGGTACTTTTACCTGTAGATCATCAACAGCTGTAAAAGTTCGTTAGATCATACACAAAGCGCAGACCAAAAAAAACACGACCCATTCTCGTTTTAAGTAGGAATGAGCCGTGTTTTATCTAGATACTCAAATATATGAGTATCTGGTAGTTACATTATACTGTCTGGTAGTAAATGTTCTGCGGATGGTTCGCCTGTGCAAAGAAGAACCAGCGCTCAGCAAGCAGACCTGTGTATTGAATCAGGAATGCTGCAGCCAGAACGCCCGCGCTTGCGTCGCCAATGGCAGAAGCCAGCAGGACAACAGGAATTGGGAATACCAGAAGCATAAAGATGTACTTGATAGACTTCAGGAATGATGCAGTCTTACCGTGGAAGTATTCACGTGTATTGAAAGAACCACCCATCGCGCCCTGAACCTTCTGCTGGATCTTGTTGTGACGAATACCAATCGCAGATTGAACCGTAGACTTATGCTTGATGCGGCTGTTGCGGTAAAGCGATGCAGAGCGTGTAATAAATACAGCAACTGTCAGTGCAATTGCCCAGCCGCCCAGAAAGCTAACCTGCTCCTGTAGGCCAAGGTAAGCAGCCAGTGCAGTTGCTAAAGTAAAGCCAGATGCAGTACCAAACAGGAAGTAGTTGATAACCGTTAATGGGCTAGACCACTCCTGCAGGAACTTGATGCAGGCATAGATCATTGCTGTACATAGGAACAGTGCAAAAGTTGCAATAACACCAAAGATACCAACAAACAGGCTGTTGCTCAGATTAACATTGCCGATTGTTAAGGCGACACCATCCAGGTTAAACAGGTGCATAACGCCGTAAACAAAAACTGCAGCCATCATGGTTGGCAGCGCGATAACTTCGCGTGATAACCATGAGGTACGCCACATAGCCGCAGCACGCCAGGCGCGCTCAGGGTGACCTAAGTGGAAGAATGATGAAAACAGACCCAGACCTAACAGGATCAGTGAAATAACAGCACCAGTGCCGTAGAAACCAGAATCGCTAACATTCGACAGAATGTTCAGTTCCTGGTAAACCTGAGTTGAGAACAGTGCCAGGAAAAGACCCTGAGCTGTACCAATCAGTGTGGTTAAGAATATGACAGAAAATGCGGGATGCATCGTTCTCTCCTAGTTAAATTTAAAATTACTAAACAGTAACCGATTAAAATCTTGTTAAAACTCGTTTTCCTTTCTGCTTCTTCGGTTATCCAGTGTTTTTAGTTGCTGGATTCCCGGCAGAAGCATTCGGGAATAACGAGTAGAACCATTAAATAACGTATCGCACCATTAAATGAATGAGCTATCGTCAAGAACCGCGCCATCAACTGGTTTGTGGTGTTCTTTCTGCTCTTTGTTGAGCGGGTTGTCCACACGAATCAGTTCATCTTCATGGATGGTGATCTTGTTCTTACGACGTGGTAAGTAATGGTTAGATGGCTTGGTGCCCCATTCTGGCATCAGCGGATAACCACCATCTTCACGAATTACTTCAGAAACATATGAATCTGGATCATGTACGTCACCAAATAGACGTGCATTGGTTGGGCAGGCCAGTACACAGGCTGGCTTACGCTCAGATTCTGGTAATGTTTCGTCATAAATACGATCCACACATAGCGTACATTTCTTCATTACCTTCTGGTGTTCATCGATTTCACGCGCACCGTATGGGCAAGCCCATGAGCAGTACTTACAACCGATGCACTTATCGTAATCAACCAGAACGATACCGTCATTTTCACGCTTGTAGCTGGCGCCAGTAGGGCAAACAGGTACACAAGGTGGCTCTTCACAGTGCAGACAGGATTTAGGGAAGTGAACCGTTTCAGTTTTCGGATATTCACCCACTTCATAAGTCTGTACACGGTTAAAGAAGGTACCTGTTGGGTCTTTCTGGTAAGGGTTGTCATCAGACATAAAACCCGCAGGACCCGAGGTGTTCCATTCTTTACATGATGTTACGCAGGCTGAACAGCCTACGCACACATTAAGGTCAATAATCAGAGCTAGCTGAGTCATTATTTAGCCCCCTTTTTAGTAAACTTACCCGCAAAGAAGCCCTGCCACTTGCGGCGTAAGCTCATACCAGGGAGAACTGGCATCGGTTCAAATTGTGGTAATGAGCAATCTGCATCATCTTCTGCCTTGTAAACACGTACACGTACGTCGAACCATGCAGCCTGGCCCGTTACCGGATCAGAGTTAGAAACGTGATCACCACATGCGTTCTTCGGCAGCTCTTCTGAAATCACGTGATTTAGTAAGAAGCCTTTCTGTGATTCATTGGCGTCATTGCTCAGGTTCCATGCCCCCGCCGCTTTACCGATTGCATTCCAGGTCCAGACAGTGCCTGGCTCCAGTGCTTCAGAGAAACGTGCTAAACAGCGCACTTTGCCGTGCATTGATTCACAGTAGATCCAGTCGCCATCTTTAAAGCCATGCTTCTCACCCAGTGACGGATGAACGTGCAGGTAGTTGTGTGCGTGAATCTGACGTAACCATGCATTCTGCGAATCCCATGAGTGATACATCGCCATTGGGCGCTGTGTCAGTGCATTTAATGGGTACTTCTGCTTGTCCGTTAACTGACCTTCCAGTGTTTCTGAATAGAAAGGCAGTGGGTTGAAGTGCTCTTCAACACGTGCGCGCAGATGATCAGGTGGCTGACGACCAGGGCGTTTGCCCTGTGCTGCCAGACGGAACTTCTGCAGGATCTCAGAGTAGATATGGATATTAATAGGCTCATCGTAACGAGTTAAGCGATGTTCCTGTGCCCATGTCAGGTAACCCTGGTTCCAGTTACGCATGTACTGGTAAGAAACCGGCAGGTGATACTGGAATACACAGTTGTTTTCTTCGTACATTTTCCACTGGTTAGGATTCGGTTCGCCTTTCATGAACTTCTCACCACCCTTACCACGCCATCCAGCGAGGAAGCCGATGCCTGAGCCAGGTTCGGTTTCGAAGTTAGTGATGAATTCTGGATAGTCACGGAATTTACGTGAGCCATCCGCATTCGTGAATGCAGGTAGCTTCAGGCGTGAACCCAGCTCGATCAGGACTTCCTGGAATGGCTTGCATTCACCCTTCGGTGGAACCACAGGAATACGAACTGAATCAACCGGGCCGTCGTATTCAGAGATAGGACGATCCAGCATAGAGATAACGTCGTGACGTTCCAGGTAGGTGGTATCCGGCAGGATCAGGTCACCATAAGCTACCATTTCAGAATGGAAAGCATCTGCAACAATCAGGAATGGAATCTTGTATTCACCGTTTTCATCTTTGTCATTCAGCATATTGCGAATTTCAGAGGTGTTCATCGATGAGTTCCAGGCCATGTTCGCCATAAAGATCATCATTGTGTCGATCTTGTACGGGTCGCCGCGCCATGCGTTAGTGATCGCATTCTGCATCAGGCCGTGGGCGGATAATGGGAATTCCCATGAGAAACCTTTATCCAGACGTACCGGACCATTGTTTTCGTCCAGGAACAGGTCTTCAGGTGACGCAGGGAAACCTAATGGCATGCCACCCAGTGGGGTGTTTGGCTTAACGCCTTCAGGGCCAGTCGGTGTTTTCGGACATGGCGGAATTGGGCGTGGGAACGGTGCCTTGTGGCGGAAACCACCTGGACGGTCAATGGTACCCAGGATAGACATCAGTACCGACAGGCCACGGATAGTCTGGAAACCGTTAGAGTGTGCAGCAAGTCCTCGCATCGCATGGAAAGCAACCGGGTTACCGGTAACAGACTGGTGCTCACGACCCCATGTGTCAGTCCAGGCAATTGGCAGCTCGATCTTTTCATCACGAGCAACTATGCCCATTTCGTGCGCCAGGCGACGAATGGTTTCAGCTGGAATGCCCGTTACATCAGCAGCCCACTCTGGCGTGTATTCTTCAACAGACTCTTTCAGCAGCTGGAAAGAAGGCTTAACCGGCGTGCCGTCAGGCATGGTGAACTCACCCAGCAGGAACGGATCAGCGCCTTCTGTGTGAGTACGAACTGGAGCGTTAGTGTGACGATCCCACCACATCTGGTTCTGGTGATCGAAACAGCCTTCTTCAGGATCGTTAACATCCATACGCACGAACATGCCGTGGTGTTCAGAAGACTCATCACAGTTAACCAGCTGGCCAGAGTTCGAGTAGTCTTTCAGGAACTCACGATCGTACAGACCTGTTTCGATCAGTTCGCGAGTAATTGCCAGGAACAGTGCGTTGTCGGTGCCAGGCTTGATAGGAATCCACTCATCTGCAATCGCAGAGTAACCTGTACGTACCGGGTTAACCGAGATAAAGCGGCCGCCGTTACGTTTGAACTTTGATAATTCCATTTTTAATGGGTTCGAGTGATGGTCTTCTGCGGTACCGATCATCACCAGTAACTTGGCGCGTTCCAGATCCGGACCACCGAATTCCCAGAATGAACCACCGATCGAGTAGATCATGCCAGCAGCCATATTGACTGAGCAGAAACCACCGTGTGCAGAGTAGTTTGGCGTACCGTAGTTCTTAGACCACATACCCGTCAGTGCCTGCATCTGGTCACGACCAGTAATCAGGGTGAATTTCTTAGGGTCGGTTGCGCGCAGGTGAGCCAGACGCTCTTCCATCATATCGAAAGCTTCATCCCATGAGATCTCTTCGAACTCGGAATCACCACGCAGGGCGCCTTCTTTACGCTTAAGTGGCTTGGTCAGGCGAGCAGGAGAATACTGCTTCATAATGCCTGATGCACCTTTCGCACAAATAACACCCTTATTTAATGGGTGTTCTGGGTTACCCTGTATATAGCGAACTTCGTTATCGCGGAGTGTCACGCGGATACCGCAACGACACGCGCACATATAACAGGTAGTGTTCTTGGTTTCGATACGACCTTCGGGTTGCTTGGTCGCATCATGTATCACTCGAGATGTCATATTTGATCCTGCCTTAATAAGTGACCGACGATTATATTGATCGAAATCAAGAAAGCTAATCAGCTTTCTTAAGCGGTTCATAAAATTCTTATATGCTTGATTATTTAAATTAATGCTATCCCTAATCAAAGCTATCATTCAGGGTGGGATAAGGGATATAGCATATAAAGTGCCTGATTACCGCCGTGCAAAGCACGCCACAATTTCACCTTAATATATATGTGTCGTGCTTAATACGGATGGTTTCATGCTAAGCCATTGTTTTTGTTTGAGTCATGGTGATATTGAAATGAAAGGTGGTTAGCGTGCCAAGAGTTGTCGTCGCGGCTAAAACACGACAAACGGGCAATACATGATGTGGCTCAAAAATTTCGTTTCTGTGGGATGTAAACTACTGCATCAGAGTAAATATCAGGATCTGAAGAGTAACCCTACAAAGGCTGTAGTAGCGAATATATAGTTTTTCTTATATTATTCAGAGTAATCTACTCTGTTATTATGGCCAGTTGCGTTAAAATGGTCATTAATCAACCAGTAAAAGAATTCAAGGTAGTTAGCCTATAATAAGGTGCTACCCCGAGCCCCAGGAACAGCAATGTCAGAAAACGCACTCATAGACCAGTATGGCCGCAGTATCGAATACGTTCGAGTATCGGTCACCGATCGCTGTGATTTGCGTTGCAGCTATTGTATGCCTAAACACTTCCGTGATTTTCATGAGCCTGAAGAGTGGCTCACCTTTGATGAGCTGGAACGGGTTATCGGCACCTTTACCCGCATGGGTACACGCCGCATTCGCTTAACGGGCGGTGAACCACTGGTCAGAAAGAATGTGCCAGAACTGGCAAGCAGGCTGTCGGCACTGCCGGGCCTGGAAGATCTTTCCCTGAGTACCAATTGCACACGTATGAGTAAACATGCGGAACAACTCAAAGCGGCCGGTGTTGACCGTATTAATGTCAGCCTGGATAGCCTTAACCCCAAAACCTTTAAAGAATTAACTGGCGGTAAGCTGGAAAAAGTTATGGATGGCCTGATGGCGGCCAAGGCTGCGGGTTTAAGCCCTATTAAAGTGAATATGGTTTTAATGAAAGGCGTTAATGACCATGAAGTGGAAAGCATGGTGGAATACTGTGCAACACACGGCTTCACCTTACGCTTTATAGAAACCATGCCAGTTGGTGACATGGGCAGAAAGGCAACGGATCAGTTTGTTAATCTGCAGGACATTAAAAAACGTCTGTCAAAAAGTTTTGATCTGGTACCTGGTGTCATGCCCGGTGGTGGCCCTGCGCGTTATATGAATGTGATGGGAACGGATATTAATATCGGTTTTATCACGCCGTTGTCACAACACTTCTGTGAAACCTGTAACCGAGTTCGTCTGTCGGTCGATGGCACGATCTATACCTGTCTGGGGCAGGAAGATAATTTTGAGTTACGTCCACTATTACGTGCAGGTATCAGTGATGAAGAGCTAGAACAGGCGATTCGCACGGCGATTAATTTGAAGCCGGAAAAGCACGAATTTAATGAGAACCCTGAAAAAGTATTGAGGTTTATGTCTTATACAGGTGGCTAAAAAGCGAACATTAAAATTCAAATATAACTAAAGAAGCGCAACTTTGTAGATAACGGGTTGCGTTTTTTTTCGAGAACAGTAATAGAAGAGATTGATTATGAGTAAGCAAGATAGAGATGATGATTTCTGGGGGATGACAGATGAGTTTATTAACCTGGCCAATAAACTGTGTGATAGTCATAAAAATGGCAAGGTGAGTAATTCAATATTATTCTCGGCGGCACGTTTTAATGCGTTTATGTTTGCATCAATTAGTCAGGATAAAGAGAAGTTCTTACAAGAGAAAGAAATGGCAATTGATTTCCTGACGAGTCAGTATAAACAGGTGTTAACCGAAAACCTGAATGATTATGAAAAGAATTTTAAGGATTATGTGAAAACAACGGATGCCTGAAACTCAGAATAAAGCGGTTTATATGCAGCTTGAAATTCATTAATTGTAAATTTTCTGGAAGCCGGTTTCGCTAAATCCATTCATGCGTTTCTTTCCAACAAAAATAACCGGTACCCCTGTGGCACCGGTTTTCTTGTATTCGGCCCGTGCGGATGCGCTGGTTTCAATGTTTTTTTCTGTAAAGCGAATGCCCTGTTTATTAAAATAGTGTTTGGCTTTTTTGCAGTAGCCACAGCTATTGGTGGTATAAATTACGACATTTTTTCCTGTATCGAATGATGATGTGTCATAACTAACGCTTTCATAAGTGTTTATCTTAAGTTCTAGCGTTTCAGCCTGGTATCGTGTGGAGGCTTTGTCAGAAAAATGCACATTGCCATGCTGGTCAGTCCATTTATAGATTTCACTCAGCGCATGACTATTTATCATCATGCAAAAAATTAGCAAAACATAACGCGTTAAGTTCATAAGCCGGTGCCTGTTGAAAAAATATAAGGTTTTTACCAGGGAATAATAGAACCATCAATTTCGAAAAAGGAACCACTGTTTTCAGGCGTTAAATTATCCAGAGTGTTTCTTAACTGTTTTACGCAGCTTTCAGTTGATATTTCTGCATTAGGGCCACCCATATCCGTTTTTACCCAGCCCGGATGAAGAATTGCTACTTTGATTCCTCGAGGTTGTAAATCGATGGCGGCGCTGACAAAGGCGGCATTAAGTGCTGCTTTAGATGAGCGGTACACGTAGCTGCCACCGGAACCATTATCTGCCATGCTGCCCATTTTGCTACTCATTGCAGCGATGATTTTTAGTTCACTATTTGCTACATGGTCAACAAAAGCTTCGCTAACTTTTACTGGCGCAATAGTGTTGATTCGGAATGTCTCAATCCATTGGGATTCATCGATATTGCCGAAGTAGGCATCATTCTGGCCATAAATTCCAGCATTATTAAACAGTATGTCAATGGCTGTGGTATTGAGTGATTTCGCCAGTGCTGTGATTTGTGAGCTATCTGATACATCCAATGAATAAACAGTAATCGACGAGTGCTGTTGTTTTAGTTGTTGTAACTCGCTCGCAGTATCAGGCTGGCGACAACAGGCGAGTACCTGCCAGCCAAGTTCGGCATATTGTTTAACCAGCTCAAGGCCGATGCCACGATTACTGCCAGTGATTAATATCGTACTCATAATTGTTTTCTCTTTATTTTAATTGTGCTGTTCCTGATAAAACTTACCCCAGTTCCAGGTGTAGACAGGTTGCATGCCGGAAAGAGGGTGGGTCTCAACTTTACCAGATGGAAGTTCAAGTATCATACAGGTGTGATTATAGCGAGTGCTGCCTGGGTTTATCACCAGGGTGTTGCCAATTTTTTCTGCAAACACCTGATGAGTGTGTCCGACGATTAGAATATCGTACTGATAATGGGTTAATGCATCTGCCCAGTAGTTAATCCGATCTGGATAAGGCTGACCATCAGGGTCCAGTATTTTAATGCCGCCGTGTTGCTCGAGTGGCGGTTCGGCATGAACCACATAAAGTTGTCTTGATTCGATTTCTAATTCCAGTTTTAGTGGTAGCTGTTGAAATAAACGGATAATGTTTTCGGGTTGCTGTTTTAATTCATCTGGATGGTCGTGATTGCCGGCGATCATTAAGCAATTGGATTCTTCAAGTAATTGAACGGTTTCAGCCAGCTCATCATCTCCATAACCGGCTATGTCACCGGCACAAATAATATGTGAAACATTGTTGCGCTGAAAAATTTCCAATGCTTCTTTAAGTGGGGCGACAGTAGAGTGGGTGTCGCTGATTAATCCAATTTTAGTTGTCATAATGATTTCAGGTCTATTTACTGGAGTATAACCTTAATCGAGAGAGACCGGGTGTAACTGATTGGTTGGTAAATATGGACTAGTAGTAAATTTTGGCCTGAAAAAATCAATAAAAGCACGTACTTTGGCAGGTAGCTGACGGCGATTGGAGTAGAGGGCATAAGCGCCTTCGACAGGTAAGCCGGGTACAGTGATCTCGGTACCGGGCATAATATCGACTAGTTTTCCCGTGGCAAGAAGTTTATGAATTAATAGATCAGGCAAAACACTGATACCCATATGTTGTAGTAAGCAGGAGAGAATAACACTGACATTATTCGAACTCATATTGTGCTTAACACGGATGCCTTGAGGATTGACCTGAGAAAAAACCAGATGATTGTAATCTTCATAAATTATAAAGTTATGTGCAATCAGATCTTCAGTTTGTGTAATGGTAGCGTGTTGCTGAAGGTACTCAGGTGTTGCACAAAGAATGAGCCGTAAATCGCCAAAGGGAACTGATATATATGAACTGTCCCGTAATTGCCCAACACGTATAACCAGATCGAGCCGGTCTTCGACTATATCCTGTAATGAGTCATTGCATTCTATTTCGAGGCTAACTTCCGGATAGAGTTTGAGAAAGTCGCCAATATAGGGTGCGATTTTTGTATCGGCCCAGGTGTGAGGCAGGCTGACTCTGAGACGTCCGGATGGGGTCTTGCACAAATCACGTAGGGACTGGCTCGTTTCCATTACCTCGAGCTGGATCTGGCGCGCCTTTTCATAATAAAGTTCACCGGCTTCTGTCAGGCTAAGACAGCGTGTAGTGCGCTGTAGCAGACGGACACCCAGTTCATTTTCAAGCTGGCTAATCTGTCGTGATACCGAAGGTTGTGATACACCGAGGATTCGTGCGCAGGCTGAAAAACTTCCGCATTCAACCACGGTGATAAATGTTCTCATGGTGCCAAATAGCTGGCTATCATCCATTGCTATATCCCTATGTGCCATGTGAGCGTATTTATACGCTGGAAGTATGAATCCTATACCTTAATGGCAGATTATCAAAGCGCCAAATACACGTAAACTAGTGCAAACATAACAAGGAAATTATTTATGACAAAAGTAAACTTGGTGGGTAAACATGCACTAGTGACCGGGGCTAATCGCGGTATTGGAGAAGCTTATGTACGATATCTGGTCGAAAACGGAGTAGAGCGAGTATATGCTGCGGCGAGAGAGCTAACAAATCTAGAGGAATTACAGCAGTTATTTGGTGAAAAGATTACGCCGGTTTTACTGGATGTAACCAATGAAAATCATATCAATGCGTTGAACGGGAAAATATCCTCACTGGATATTCTTATTAATAATGCCGGTGTAGCTAATGCTTGTTTTTCCACAGCTGAGAATGCATTAGAAATTGCGCGCGTGGAAATGGAGACCAACTACTTTGGCCCATTGCAAATAACACAAACATTGCTTCCGTTACTTAAGCAGTCGTCGGAAGCGGTGATTATCAATATTTCATCGATTGCAGGGATCAGTAATTTCCCGGCTATTGGGCCGTATTCCGCAACCAAGGCAGCCATGCATTCTTATACGCAAGGCTTAAGAGCTGAACTGTCTCAGTATGCTATTCGTGTGTTAGGTGTCTATCCGGGGCCAATCGATACACGAATGGCAGAAGATTTTGAAATGGAAAAGGCGCCACCAAGTCAGGTTGCTGAGAAAACCTTTGAAGCGCTGGAAAAAGGAGAGATTGATGTGTTGCCAGATGAGTTTTCTATGCAAATGTATAGCGAGTTTTTAAAGCATCCGCATGAGCTAGAGAAGGTGTTTGCAGATATGCAGTAATTTACACAAAAGCAGTAAATAGGGCGGGGTAAATTTATCTAGTCATTATTAGGATAAATTAGCCCCGTTTTTCATTATTTAATAATATAGCGATAGCTTGTAAGTGTTGCAGATTTATCGCCAGATTGAGTTGAATAGTTGTGAGTAAAAAAATAATAACAGCATAAAAAGGAATAAGAATAATGAAAAAGTCTTTCATGATAATGACTTTATTCGGCCTGAGTCTGAGATATAACACATATGACATAGATGGTGATGATGTGAGTATGATATCGGTAAATGCGCTTATTGCATTTTAGTAGATGATAGAGCGGATAAATAGAATCAACATTATTTTCCCGGCAATAAATGGCCATGAAAGCGATTGCCTGTCATGGTCGTGTTGAACTTTAAGTTCGATAAGTAATATTCTGAAAAATAGCCCTGCTTCTTTAACGATATTAACCTATATTGAATGTTGTCAGTAAATGGAAATTTATTACGGTACTTCCCCATGGTTGAATCGGTATAGCGTTTTGAAGACTGGCTGAAAGTGCTGTTATCCTTATGCTTATTTGTTGCGTCACTTTGTCAGTAGAAAACTGTGGGGTTTCCAATAAATATTTTCTACGCTCAATAGGTAATTTATGTATGTCAGGAGCACCCAAACCCACTACAAAACAACTCATACTGTATGTTTCTTTTCAGTCATTGCAGCTGCTCTCATCGCGACTAGCTTCATTCCTTGCATACCATCTCTGGTTTCATCCATCTCGGCAAGGTTTTACTCACCTTCCAGGCTTTTTTCCTGATGGTGTGAATGCCGCTGAGGTGACAGTAAATAAAAAGAAAGTGTGTTACTGGAGTGCCGGTAATGGAAAAACAGTGTTTATGATGCATGGCTGGGCTGGCTGCGGCAAACAGTTTTCTCATATGGCGCAGGCGTTTCTGGATGCGGGCTATCGGGTAATATGGATAGACGCACCTGCTCATGGCGTGTCAGCAGGTTGGCAAACTAGCTTGTTTGAATTTAGTGAATCGACGTTGCAAGTGCAGCAGCAGGAAGGGCCATTTGAAGCAATCGTTGCCCACTCTTTTGGTGTGCCCTGTAGTTTGTATGCAATTGCAAGGCAGTCACTCCAGGTTGAAAAAATGATTAGCATTGCTGCGCCTTCAACGACCGAAAGTTTGCTGGATGGTTTTTGTAAAATTATTAAAGCGAATCAGGCAACCAAAGACTGGCTAATAAAAAGGTTCAAAACCTTTCTGGGCGATATTGATATTACTGATACCTCAGCGCTGACAAATGCTAGGCGAATTGCACAGCCCTGTTTAGTGATACACGATAAGCACGATAGAGTGACACGAGCAAAAGGCAGTCAACAGTTATGCGAAAATTTTCAACAAGCTAGATATCTTGAAACGCAACGCCTGGGGCATAATAAAATTCTCAGGGATCAGGCAGTGATTGATGCCTGTGTAAAATTTGTTTCTGATAGTGAAGAGATAGGACTAGACAAAAATCTGGCAGAGTAGTTATCAAAATAGATATAGCATGACACGTTAACAATTGAGCTTGAATAATTTAAGTTGCAAATAACTGACTATCAATATCCTTAAACGCCTTGAATTCTAAAGCGTTGCCACTGGGATCCATAAAAAACATAGTGGCCTGTTCACCTGCCTGGCCCTGAAATCGGATATAGGGTTCAATTACGAAATCAACGCTGTTTGATCGCAAACGGTCAGCCAGTATTTGCCAGTCTGGCATGTTTAACACAACGCCGAAGTGAGGTACGGGTACTGCATGGCTATCTACCGGATTAAATAACGGCTCAATCTTGCCTGTATCACCGAGCTGGGGATTAAGATGGCACACCAACTGGTGGCCATACAGATTAAAGTCCACCCAGTGATTATCGCTTCTGCCCTCATCACAGCCTAATAGTTGCCCATAAAACTGTCGAGCTTCAGTAATATTACGTACCTGTATGGCGAGATGAAATGGCGTTGGCATTTGTAGAGGCCCGATTTAAATTTATATAAGATATCAATTCGATAATATTACATTAGATACGCTTTTTTATTAATGTATTTTACGTGCTTCACTAGAAGCCCAGTTTATATCTCTGGAAAGGTGGCAGCCAAGGCAGGAAAAATTAACAGTAATAATTCCTGTCGCATAAGAATGTGTTTTGCCGTTCTTCGTTATGCTTGAAAATGCCTTTGCATCTGGGTTGGTGTCGATTGTAAAGAGATGTGATCTAACGTCACCCATATGCTGATTAACACTAATGGCTGATTTAGCCATTTTGGGCATATGACATGCAGAGCAGGTAAAATTATTTTGAGCATGGATGTTTTTTTTATATGATAAGGCGGCAGCCTGATGGCAGTTATTACAGTTCTTATTAGTCAGAATAGCGCGCTTGTGAGGGTCATGGCAATCCATACAACTGAGGTTACGATGCCCACCCGCTAGTAATTCATTAACCTGTTCATGGTGTCTAATAAAACCTCCTTTAGCTAGAGGTAGTGAATTTATACCACCGCGCTGATGACATTTACCACATGCCTTAGCTGAAGAGTTCTTAGAAATATTAGTGGTTGAGGGGGTTTGTGTGTGGTCTTTTCCAGGGCCATGACACGCTTCGCAGCCAATGCCATCTTCTATCCATGTTCCTGCTATACCTGGGCGATCATCCTGGTTGCCTTCAGGATTATATGCTGTCACATGACATTGAGCACATGTATAGGGTTTTATCTCGCCTTTATGATAAAAAGACCACGAGCCATCTTCTAAATTGTATTGAGTTTTTGCCTCTGTGCCATTTTTCGCAGAAGTAATGATGTTACCTTGTAAATCTATATAGCGTGCTTTTTTATTAGCTCCGCCTATAACATAAGCAATGTCATCCCAGGTGTAACCTGCAGGTAAAGGTAATTTAGAGTGCCGCGCTTGTGATGACTTTCTTAACATCCAGGGGTGTCCTGAAGCTTGCCAGTCATTATATTGTGTTGTATGGCATAAAAAACATTTATCAGAGCCAACATAATTGTTGGCTAGTATATTTGAAGAAAAGACGAATAACATGAATGTGGGCAATAAAAATAATGGATTATTCATCAGGGTTTCACCATAACTAGATAAAGATAGTAGTAAACACTATAAAGAATAGTCCAATTAAATAAGGGATTATAAAACAGATGAATATATTTGATAAAAAGATATGGTCTTTGATGTGTTAGTTTATTAGCATGAAGTTATAAATAGGTGTTATCAATGTTTATTGAAATTAAGTTTGTAGTTTCTTTTTAAAGTCGCTTGAAGATATGGGTTTTTCAAAAAAATACCCTTGTGCGCTATCGCAACCAAGTTGCTTAATTACGTTATATTGCTCTTCGGTTTCTATTCCCTGTGCAATAGTTTCATATTTCAGTCCCTTGCCAAGTGCGGCGATTGCATATGCTGTTGAAGAGTGTGATGCGTCGTGTATTATTTCATTGATAAGAGTTGGATGTATCTTTAATTTGGTAATAGATAATTTAATGATGTCGTTAAGTGATAAATTGCTGGTTCCAAGATCATCTATTGTTAGGTGGATTCCAAGGTCTTTGAGTAGTATAAGATTGTTGCAGTCATTGCTTTGAAGATTGAATAAAATGTCATCAGATATTTCTAAGGAAATATTATCTGGAGAAATATGATGTTTATGTATTTTGTCTTTAAGGGTTTGAACAAAAGATGGGTCTGAAATTTGTGAACATGAGACATTTATTGCGATAACTAAATCATGGTAGCCTAATTTTTTCCAGTCAGAGACAAACTGACAGGCTTGGTCAAAGACCCATGCCCCTACATCATGTATTAATCCGGATGACTCAAGTTCGCTTAAAAACCTAACAGGTAATAATAGTTCACTGTTATGTCGATTCCATCGGAGCAAAGCTTCTGCACCGGTAATTGTGTTTGTTTTTATATTGTAACGAGGTTGTAAGTAGAGGATAAACTCATTATTTAACATTGCATCTTTAAGGCTGTTTTGAAGGTTAGATGCTGAAAATTTATCGTTTTTGTTAAGTAGGCTCTGATCAAATAAGACGCTAGCATTTTTTCCATTATGCTTGGCTTGATACATGGCTAAGTCAGCGAAACGTATTAGGTCTGCCATGTCTTTAGCGTGATCAGGGAAATGAGAAATGCCAATACTTGCGCTTAACTTGTTATATTGTATGTTTTCTATGGTGTAAGGTTTCGATAATTTCGTAATCAGTAAATCAGCATGCTCTATTATAGAGTCTATGCTTTTTGTAGACTGTGTAATTACCACAAATTCATCACCAGAAAGTCTGGCTACAGTATCCGACTTTCTACTGCTGTCACGCAAGCGGTTAGCGACTTGAATGAGGATGTCATCACCAGCATCATGGCCGTGAGTGTCATTTACGTTCTTAAAGCCATCAAGATCAATGAAAAATAAACCAAAATGTTCATCTCTGCGAGATGTCTGATTTATAGCCTGCTGTAGCCTGTCTTGAAATAATGATCGATTAGGTAATCCAGTTAAAGAATCAAAATTCGCCTTTTGCCAATTTATTTCTTCCTGTTTTTTGCGATCTGTAATGTCCATAGCAATGCCAATGCAGCCGATAATTTCACCGTTTTTGTTTTTCTCGGGTTCTAGTGAAGCGTGAAAAAACTGATTGTTCGACTTAAACTCAATTGTGCTCGAATGACCACTAATGCAACGTATATGTGCATCAATAATGTCATCTGTAGAGTCACCAAATAAATCTTTAAATTTAATAGAGTTTGATGAAGTTGGTTCGCTAATAGTCGATAAGAGATTGTCGAAAAGGGAGTTTATTTCGAGTTGTGTATTTGTTGTCCAGATTAAAGAAGGTGTCTGTTTTAGTAACATTGAAAGACGTTGCTCGCTTTCGTATAAGTTTATCTCGTTAATTCTTCTGTCTGTTATATCCTGTACCACTCCAAAGGATAATAATGGGTCACCTTGCTGGTTGTAATATGTGCGACATGCTTCTACTACATATTTAATTCTATCATCTGGCATTAAAAGGCGGTGTTCTATAGAGTATGGTTTTCTTGTTCTCAACGATTGCTTATAAGCATTGTTAACTTTTTCACGATCATCTGGATGGATTACTTCTACAAATGCCTCATACGAAGCCCCGAACAATAAAGGGTCTATCTCGAACATTTCATAAATTTCAGATGACCAGGTGAGAATGTTATTGATTAAATTGAGTTTCCATATCCCAAGGTTGCTTAGGCGCTTGACCTCGTTAAGCATATCTTGTTCAACTAGTATCTCAATGCGTTCTATATCTTTATTAAGTGTCATTTAGAATTCTGATAATCGATATGATAGTGAGTAATTAAGGACATGTGTGATTTATTGTTAATGGTTCAGTATGTAAGAGTTTAGTATATATATGACTAAGTTATAGCTTATAAGTAAATAAAAGGGGTTTAATATTATTGTTTAATAATTTTGTTTCGGAGGGAGAGTGTCTGTGTAATATCCTGATTAAGTATCTATTGTTCAACAGTTTACATGTTAAGGATGTTGATACAATATGTTGCCGTAAAGCATCAGTGATGCAGCTGAAGAACGCAGTGAGTTGGCCTGCTTTTCTTGCAAGTATATGCTTTTACGCTCAGAGTGGCTACAATCTATACATGCGATGTTAACTAAAGTAGGTGGTTTATGGATTACCAGTACACTAGAAAAACTTTAGTCCACGAAATTTAATAGACTATGTCCACAACACTTCATACCTATTCCTCTAGTATTAAGCGGTTTTCATTTTATTCATTGATAGCCTGGAGCTTGCTTGTTTTGGCTTCTTGCTTCTGGAACATATATCTAATTAGCCAACAGGTATCTTTTTTGGCTGAAAAAGAAGCGCGTGCAAACTGGAATAAAGATCTGTCGTTCAGGCGTTGGGCGACACGCCACGGGGGTGTGTATGTGAAAGTTGATAATAGAACGAAACCCAGCCCATATCTTTCTCACTTGAGTCAACGTGATGTAACAACGACAGGTGGTGTGAAACTTACTTTAATGAATCCGGCTTTTATGATGAGTCAAATGACCAGTGAATTTGATGATGACTATGGCATTAAAGGAAGTATAACTGGCCAGGTCTTATTGAATCCAGAAAATGCACCTGACAAATGGGAGTTAAAGGCATTAAAGTTATTTGATGAGGGTGTAAAAGAACTGGTTGAACATAGTGAGATAGATGGTGGTCTGTATCTCCGTCTAATGAAGCCTATGATTATGGAAGAAGGTTGTATGAAGTGTCATGGTCACCTGGGTTTTAATGTTGGAGACATAAGGGGTGGAATTAGTGTTTCAATACCACTTGAACCTTATATAGATGCATCAAATGAAAATCGATTTTTTATTGTAATAAGTCATCTGTTTCTATGGCTGGTAGGAGCAGTAACCATATTTGTTTTTCAGAAAATAATGAGTAATAAGGTGGATTTACAATATCAGGCAGAAATTAAACTGCAGTCTAATGAGCATGAAAAGCAGCTCATTAAAGATGAGATGCTAGTTAAGCTACAGAAAAGAGACAATGAATTAGTTATTGCAAAAGAAGCAGCAGAATTGTTGGCTGAAAGAACCAGATTGCAGTATGACAAGATAAAATCCATAAATACTGATTTGTCGAATGAAGTCGTAGAAAGGAAACGTGTTGAAGAAGAATTAAAAGAGCTGAATAAAACCATAGAAGAGAAATCAAGAGTTGCCGCTATAGCTGAGATGTCTAGCGGTATATTGCACAATATAGGGAATGTGCTCAACAGTATTAGCACATCTGCAACTGTCGTTAGAAGGAATTTTGATGATTCAAGTCTGCAAAAGCTACCGCTTATAGTGGAGCTAATTAATGAGCATAAAGATTCATTAGATGATTTTTTAAATAATGATGAAAAAGGGAAGCAGGTTTTGCCTTTTTTGTCGTTATTGTATGATCGGTTGGAGCATGAAAAAAGCCTCGCTTTAGATGAAATTAGATCTCTACTTGATGATATTGATCATGTTAGAAGTGTTATTAGTATGCAACAAAATTATGCAGGAGGGTATGGAGAAAAAGAAGCTGTTGATATTATGCTCCTGATTGAGAACGCTATAAAAACTCAACAACATGAGCTTGATGAAAACAATATAATAATTAAAAAGTTCTATGGCGAATTGGCAGTAGTTAGTACTTATAAACATAAGTTGCTACAGATTCTGATAAATTTAATTAGTAACGCTAAACATGCAATGATTGACTCGGAATCAGAAGATAATGTCATTTGTATTACTGTTACTAATGATGAAAATACGTTATCTATTGAAGTAAGTGATACGGGTGTAGGTATTTCTGGTGATGATTTAGATAGGCTATTTGAATATGGGTTTACCAAAAAGAAAGGCGGACATGGCTTTGGATTGCATCATAGTATGAATATTGCAAAAGAATTAGGTGGTGATATATCAGTTGCGAGTGATGGGCCAGGTATGGGTGCAAAATTTACGATAACGATTCCCTTTGAATTTGCTACTTCCAATTAAAAATTGTCTTACTTACTATTGTGTCTAGAATATTTACTCGACTTAAAATGGAGGTTAGTAGCATTATACAATAATGCTAGCTGTCCTCTTCGCTTCAACAGATTCATAAGTTATTAAAAAATTAAACTGTAGAATTCAAATCTGAACTTATGCAAATGAACCTTTTTGCAAATTCTGTCTATACGATATTTAATAGATTACCTGTTTATTACCGTTTGTTTCGATAATTCAAGCCTTGCTATTATGTGGGGGAAGATTCTATTAAAGTTGTTTTAAATTTTGAATCAGGTCGTTGCCTGATTCAAAATATATTGGGATAGATTCTGAGTTATGCTTTGAGGGCCATTGCTGCCATTTTCATTGTGCTTTCAAATGTTTCTGCGCCTGCAATAAATAAACCATTATGGCAGAACATGGCGTCATTTATGCCTGTTACTGCTTTAAGTTCATTGTCAGATAAACCTGCCCATTCTTTTGGGAGTGATTTTCTATTTTCGAATGAGCCTATTTCTATGGGAACGGTTTGTATTCGCCATTGGCCAGTCTGCGAAGGGTAAACCATAAATAAGGCCTCTTCCGATAAGGCGTGCACTGTTCTTTTCCATGGTGTGTATTTTTCTAAAACAATTACTCGTGGGTCTTCTGCAGTTTCAATTGCTTTGGCCACAATCTCTTTTGCGCTAATGCCGCCATTAGCCGAGGCAATAAAGCGTGCTAAAACTCGTGATGCAAATTCAACCGCTTCATCAAAACATTCATCAAAGTGACTGTCTTCTTGCCAGGTGGGGTTAAACATAGAAATCGTATGGCTCAGTGTAATGCCTTTGGTAACGCCTTCAACATGACCGCAATCGATTGCATCAATAGTAGAAACCAGGCCGCTATCAACAGCAATCGCCACGTCCTTGTTTCCCTGGCATATCTGCAGGCCATATTTTTGCCAGATCAGGCCAAATGAAGAATAGGGAATGCCGTTTTCACGTTCACCGGCACCACCCCGTTGGTGATGGTCAAAACGGTCTGTTTCCGGATCATATACACCCCCAACATCAACCACTACGTCTGCTTTGGCAATTAGCTCTAAATCGCGTGTCCGGATCAGTTTAAATTCAGGGTATATGTACTGAAGTGCTGCGATACTGAAAACATCATCTGCATGAAAATTGCCGTTGTGGGTTACTATGGTTTTATCAATCATATATCAGTGTCTTGTTAGATGGGGTGATAAGGTGCTGTTAGTCAATCATCTATCGATATGGCTAATATCTTGGACTATTTAATAAGCAAAAAAGAAGGCGGATTTTATACGAAATTGACTAACAAAAATAGCGCTATTCTCAATAGACTATTTGTCATCTCCTTTAAATCGGTTTATTAGCACGGTAGTTACGGCGAGCCGCTACGAAAATTGAATAGAGGTAAATTAATTAAGCGCTTGACCAGAATTATAAGCTCCGCAGTAACTCGATTGTTTAATCATTTGCTTGATGATGTATTGTGATGGTTTACCAGGGTTCAATAACAGAGGAAGTGGAATTGAAGTGTGAAATCTACTTCCATTCAAAGTCTAAAAAGCAGTGTTTTATGCCTCTTTGAGTATAAAAAAGCTTCAGATAATGAATGTCTCGATAAGTTTGTTAAATCAGTGTCACCAAATCGGGCTATTTATTCGCTAATATAATAGTAATTGCATTTTTCTTTGTTCGTAGATTACGACAGGTAAGTTTGCTATGGATAACACAGTGTCTGACACCCAGCCGGAATGTACCGCTTCAGAATTATTACAGGTAATTCAAGTGCTTGTGTCGGAAATTCATCCAGGCCGCCCTTCAATCCAGCATCTCTCACTGGATAGTCGTTTTGACAAGGATCTGGGCCTGGATAGCCTGTCCCGGGTTGAGTTAATCACACGTGTCGAGAAAACGTTCAAGCTGGCCTTGCCAGAAGCTACCTATGCGGAAGCCGTATCTGCAAGGGACTTGTTGAGAGCCTTACAGGTATCTAGTTCCCCAAGATCTAGCCTGCATAAAATAGATATAACACACGATGATACTTCAACTGATTCACGCATCACACCGGATGATGCAAGCACCTTGATTGATGTGCTGGACTGGCATGTCATTGCGCATCCAGATAAGCCCCATATTCAGTTTTATGATGATAGTGGTGACGGGGAAATGATTACCTATGCACAACTGAAAGAACGGGCAGGTCGTGTTGCAGGTGGCCTGCAGCAATTGGGATTGCAGAAGGCAGAACCAGTGGTGTTGATGTTGCCGAGCAGTGCCGAGTATTTCTATTCATTTATTGGTATTTTACTGGCGGGTGGAATACCCGTGCCCATATATCCCCCAGTGCGGTTGAATCAAATTGAAGACCATATGCGCCGTCATGTACGAATTTTAAATAACTGTATGGCGAAAATATTTATTACCGTATCAGAAGCCATGGCGGTTGCGCATTTACTCAAATCACAGGTACCGAATCTTGAATCAATTATTACAGCAGGTGAGTTGGCATCCAGTACCGCAAGTATGGAATCCCCAGTAATCAGTGCAAATGATATTGCGTTTTTGCAATATACATCGGGTAGCACAGGCACACCCAAAGGTGTAGTGCTCAGTCATGCTAATCTGCTAGCCAATCTTCGTGCCATGGGAGAGGCGGTTGATGCTGGTCCCGATGATGTCTTTGTCAGCTGGTTACCCCTGTATCATGATATGGGGTTGATTGGTTCTTGGTTAGGCAGTTTATATTTTGCCTCTACCTTCGTGGTGATGTCACCATTGAGCTTCCTCTCAAGGCCGGAGCGATGGTTATGGGCGATTGATCATTACCGTGGCACCTTGTCGGCCTCACCTAATTTTGGTTATGAGTTTTGTTTACGTCGTTTGAAAGATGAGGATATCAAGGGGCTTGATCTGAGCTCGTGGCGTGCTGCCTTTAATGGTGCAGAGCCAGTTAGCCCGGAAACCTTACATAATTTTAGTCAGCGATTTGCCCATTATGGCTTTAAACAGCAGGCAATGATGCCGGTATATGGGCTTGCGGAATCTTCCGTTGGCCTGGCTTTTCCACCGCTAGAGCGTGGTCCGTTGATTGACCGTGTAGACCGAAATGCATTTATGAAAAGCGGGGTTGCCAGGCCATCAACAGCAGATGATAAGCTAGCATTAAAATTTGTCTCAAGCGGGCTGCCATTAACTGGTCATCAGATACGAGTTATTGACCCTGCAGGGCACGAACTGCCAGAGCGTCATGAAGGTCAGCTGGAGTTCCGCGGGCCATCATCTACCAGTGGTTACTATCGCGACGCACCAAAGACACAGAAGCTGTTTGATGATGAATGGTTAAATACCGGTGACCTTGCCTATATTGCCAATGGTGAGTTATTTATTACCGGTCGTGTTAAGGACGTTATTATTCGTGCTGGCCGCAATATTTATCCCCATGAGCTGGAAGATGCTGTGGGTAACCTTGATGGTATACGTACAGGACGCGTGGCTGTTTTTGGCAGCGAAGACCAGCACAGCAAAACCGAACGATTAATCGTTATGGCTGAAACCCGAAGCACAGAAAACAGCGAACATGAAAAACTGCAGCGCGAAATTAACGCACTGTCAACTGACCTTATCGGTTCACCGCCGGATGAGATTGTATTAGCGCCGCCGGGTTCTGTGCTTAAAACCTCAAGCGGTAAAATACGTCGTACTGCCAGTCGCGAACTGTTTGAAAATGGACAGATAGGAAAAAGTCGACCTTCGATTGGATTGCAAATCGTACGACTTACCGCCGCCAGTATACTGCCGCAACTGAGACGTGCCTTGCGTTATTCAAAATCCCTGTTTTATGCGGGATATTGCTGGTCGATATACAGTGTGCTCGCAATTATTACCTGGTTTACTACGGTGTTTGTACCTAGCTATACATTGCGCTGGTCTATCGCAAGAGCAAATGCAAAACTCTTCAAGTTACTTACAGGGGTTGCAGTAACTGTTGAAGGGCTGGAAAATATTCCAAGCAGTAATCAGCCTTACGTACTGGTGTGTAATCATGCCAGTTACCTCGATAGTTATGTGCTGCTTGCCACATTGCCGGGCTATTTTCGTTTTATTGCGAAAGAAGCACTGGCTAAATATTTCTTTAATCGATTGCCGTTAAAGAATATTCGTACGGAATTTGTAGACCGATTTGATACCGGCAAGGGCATAGAAGACACCAGACGACTCAGTCGCCTGCTTGAAGAAGGTAATGCGCTGGTGTTTTTTGCAGAAGGTACGTTTACCAGAGTGCCGGGATTGAGGCCATTTCATATGGGCGCTTTTTCAATTGCCGCACAGGCCCAAGTGCCCGTAATTCCGGTTGCTATTCGTGGCACACGATCAATCTTGCGTGCAGGTTCCTGGTTTCCGCATTATGGTGCCATTCATCTTTCTATTGGTGAGCCCATAGTTGCAGAAAAAAGTCGTGATGATATCCGACAGGATACATGGCACACTGCGCTTGAATTGCGTAATCAATCCCGTGAATTTATTTTGCGTCATTGTGGTGAGCCAGATTTAAAATCATAGTGATATAAGGGTACTGACCCCTTTTGTTCGTTGTTCAGACTCCTTTTGTTCGTGGTTTGTACTCGACAGTTGGCCAGACTTCTTCAATTTCTGTTTTCTGTTGCTCGGCATTAAACTCTTCCCACAAAATTCCATTTACGTCTTTGCTAGTTGTAAATTCTATTGCATTTGATGATTCCCACCCTAGATGCCTTAGATTGCCAGGAGAAACTTTTGGGTCATTACGAATAGAAAGATTGACCGTATCAGTGCGCCAAAGCGCATATTCATTCTCAATGATTACACATGGGGCCATGCCTAGGCGAATAGAATAATCTTTGATGCTTTCAGATATGTTATGTGTTGATAGTGCAATATGAATCCTTTTCATCTTTTAATTCCTTTTTATTTCTAACAGTTAATTAGACAGAAACGTGAAATATTGAATATTTCCCTTTCTGTCTATTCCAATTGTATTTCCACCTGAAATTACGCACTTTTCATATGATTTGCAAGTTTGAGTAACAGAAAGTACTGTTATATCTTATAAGAAATGGAATCTTAAACTTCTCGATTTCATGAGTAAATAGTCATTACAAACAACAGGATAAGAGGTAATAGTTAATCTGATTTGCTGGTTTGCAGCATATAACCAGCACTATATAAAGGCTGGCTTTACTTTATTTTTAAAGTGAATGTGGAAAAGCTGTAGATGAATATTTACAGGCGAAAGGCAGAAATAACTATTTGTATAAACTCTCCAGACCTTCACCCGTTTCACTATTATTCTGCGTTGCCATAATCTTATCCCCAAATACTTTACAAGCACTCAGCAGCTCGCCACACGCCCATTCTTCAGTCTGGTTTTTATACAGCAAGCTGTTCAACTCCTTAATCATCTCACTAAGCGGCGTATCAACTCGTTGTGCCAGTTCCCCCAGTGAATAAACCGGTTCATTGTCAAACAGGGCATTGGCCCAGTAGAGTAGTCCGACTTTGCAGGCTTGTGCATCGTTTTTCTGGCAAGCATTTTCCAGTTGTTTGTAGCTGGCTTTAAGTGACGGTGTGTTGGCTTTTTCGGAGGTGTCTGCCGGTGTGTTTTTGCGTTTCTGTTGCCAGAGTAAAAACAGGGTGACTAACCAGGCCAGTAACAATAGCAGGCTGAGTAGTTTCCAGACCAGACTATCCGATGATGTTTCAATAACGGTATTAACCGGTGCTGGTTCCGTCTCTGTAATCGTTGTTTCAGGCGTGATGGCTGGGGTAGCGCTCTGGGGTGTTACTGGTTTGCTTACGGTGCTTTGAGCGGCTGCTGCGCCGACAGTAAATTCTCGGGCATCGATTTTGGCGATTTCCATTTTGCCAGTTGTCAGGTTCCACCAGGGCACCTGAATTGCAGGCAGTGTAAAGCGACCTTCTGTTGAGGGGATTAGTGCAACTTTAACTTGCTGAATACCAGTCATGCCATCGGATGTGGGGGTGTTATTTAATACTGGCTGGTCTGGGTAGAGTTTGAGTCCGGTAATTTCATCGAAGCTAAATTCGGGGAGTTGTGATGCACTTTGGCCATCGGCCAGTATTGAAATTGTGCGGGTAATGGGTTCGCCCACTTTGAATGTTTTATTCTCGGGGAATTCTTCCACCAGCTGAACTTCTTTGGCGACTAGCCAGTGTTTGCCTTTGAAGTTGTCGGGGATGGGTTTGACTTCAATGCTTTTACGTTCGGATGCCCGGCGCACCGTTTTGGTATTGCTACGGAAAGGGTCGTAGTTATTACGGTTATTTAAACTGAGTCGTGCGGCGGCAATGCTGGGTTCAAAATTCAGCTGGCCACTTTGTTGTGGGTAAATCAGGTGGCGTTGTTCCAGTACTAAATAGGGTTTACCACCGCGTTGCGTCTGGTACTGATTGACTTCACCCAATGGCTCGCTGGAAATTTCTACACCAGATGTTTTGAGTGGTGAAAACTCATAGCCAGCGATATTTTTTGCTGAGAGCAGACGCTGAGTCACAATAATTTGAGACTGGGGGTATGCGGTTTCTGTATTCAGTTCCAGCTCTGATATGAGTTCGGCGCCGCTCTGTTGACTGGAGGCCTGCACCGGCTTAACGGTAATGCGATATTCCGGGCTTTTATCTTTGCCGAAGGCAATTGAGGGAATGTTCAGGGTGCCTTCCTGTAATGCCATTAGTGTGACATTCCAGCGCTGGTTTTTGGTGTATTCACCATTAATAATGCTGATATTACTGCTGGTGCTTTTGCCCAGCACCTGAAAATCTTTTTCCAGTGGGCTGAAGTCGGGATCATCGTCAACCGTACCGGATGATTCAAAGGTCAGTGTGAAGGTTTCATTAACTTCGATTTGCGTGCGGTCGATACGCACCTGTATATCCGCCGCCTTTGCCTGAAATGCCAAAAGCGAGATGTTGATGAAAAATAATAAAATGCTCAGTCGTTGAATCGGTTTTATCATTGTTTAATTTTACTCTATATACGGATGAGTGCTACCAGGGCTTGTCTTCGGTCGCCTGTTTCTGACGACTGTACTGATACTGGAACTTGCGTCTTAACAGGCCACCGGGATCATCAGGAATTTTTTTCAACCATTGCTGGGTTTGTTGCTGATCCAGATCCGGGCGACTGTCTTCTGCCTGTGCCTGCTGAGCCTGTTGTTCAGCTTCGTTCTGCGCCTCGGTGTTCTGTTGTGAATCTTGCGCTGACTGCTGTTGGTCATCATTGTTATCGGCCTGTTGCTGTTCAGCGGATTGCTTCTGTTGTTCAGGTTGATTTTCTTCTGCATTGTTCTGTTCGGATGACTCGCCCTCTGAACTTTGGCTTTGTGAGTTCTGCTGTTGAGAGTCGGCATTTTGTTGCTGTGAGTCTGAAGAGTCTTGCTGTGATGAATCCTGTTGTGACTGATCTTGCTGCGACTGCTCCTGATCTGATTTTTCCGATTTATCCTGTGAGTTCTGTTGCTGCTGCTGTTGTAGAGCCTGTTGTACCAGTTGCTGATTGTGTTTTGCATCTTCATGGGCAGGTTGTTGCGCGATAGCCTGCTCATAAGCTGCTAGTGCCTGTTCTAACTGGCCTGATTTAGCCAGAGCATTGCCGCGGTTGTAATGGGCATCAGCGTTTTCCAGTCCGGATAATATTTCAACCGCCTGATCATAATTGCCGGCGCGGTATTCAGCGGCGGCCTTCCATTGCGGATCTTTAAATAACTGTGCTGCCTGTTCGGCATCGCCGCTTTGCAGGCTTTCATAGGCACGTTGTTCGCTGTTTTTCCACAGGGTATTCCAGTCCGCTGCTGCTACGGGTTGTGGCAGCGGCATAATTAAAATCAGTAAGGCGAATACCAGCCCCTTACGAAATGCATAGGCAGCAAAAGGAATGACCAGCAGCAATAACCAGGGGCCTTCTTCATGCCAGGTATCGGTTTTAAAACTCTGTGTGTCATCATCACTGGTCGCGTCTTTGATATTTTTATTGATATCGATACTGGCTAACAGGTAATTAATATCACGATCATTAGCACTTAAGGCACTAAAGCGTCCGCCGGCATTTTGTGCGAGTGTCTGTAATGTGTTTTTGTCGAGTCGTGGTACTACTATGGCGCCTTTGCTGTCTTTAATAAAACCACCATTCGCTGCGGCAATTGGTGCGCCTTCGCTGGTGCCAATGGCCAGTACCGAGCTGCTATAACCGGCGGCATTTAATTCTCGGGCCTTATCAATATCATCTTGTGTTGCACTGTCGGTAACAATAATTAATTGCCCTTTGCTGTGCCCGGCATTAATAAATAACTGTTGTGCTTTTTCCAGCGCGAGATCCAGTCGACTTCCCTGACCAGGCATAATGCCGGTTTCCAGTGCGGGGATCTGCGAGATAATGGTTTGCGCATCTTCGGTGAGTGGGCTCACCACAAAGGCATCGGCGGCATATACAATCAGTGCGCTCTGGCCTTCATTGCGGCTTTTAAGAATGTCATTAATTTTAAAACGCGCGCGTTGCAAACGGCTGGGTTTAATATCGGCGGCATCCATTGAGCGAGATAGATCAAGAATAACCACCAGTGCCGATTTTGCTTTATAAACCGGTTGAGGTCGTTGCTCGTAGGCTGGCCCGGCCAGTGCAAAAATAATTATCCCGCCAAGTAAAAACAGTAAAATGGAGGGTGTGCTGCTGTGTTGTGTCGACTGCGTTTTTAGCAAATGAGGCAACAGTTTTTCATCGATCACCGTTGACCAGCTACGGCTCTGTTTGCGTTGATGACTATACAACCACACCAGGATAGCCAGTGGAATAAACGCCAGTAGCCAGTAAGGGCGCAGTAGATGAAAACTCTCTAGCCAGTGTAAGCTATCCATCTTGACTTAGCCTCCCCGAAAATAAACCCTTAAGACGCAGCAGTAACTGGGAAGAAAGGGGTTGTAGAAGGATTAGGCTGGCCAGTAATAACGCCATCGATAGTGGCCACATAAATAATGCACTGACCGGACGAAAACTCTGGGTTTCCTGTTCTACCGGTTCCAGTTGATCGATCAGGGTGTAGATTTTATTGAGCTCGGCAGTGTCGCGGGCTCTGAAATATTTTCCGCCGGTTAAGTCTACAATTTGTTGCAAGGTTTTTTCATCGATCTCGGTGTTTTTAACTCGACGTTTGAAAAACAGTCCGCCCAGCTCACGCATTTCAGCGCCGACACCAATGGTATAAATTTTCAATTTTTGTTGTGCCGCCAGTTCGGCGGCCTTTATCGGCGTCACTTCACCAGCGGTATTGGCACCGTCGGTTAATAAAATTAATACCTGGCTCTGGGCGTCTTTGTTTTGCAGGCGTTTGAGAGCCAGGCCAATGGCATCACCAATCGCGGTGGCCTTGCCAGCAATACCAATCAGTGATTCCTGCAACATTAGATTGACAGTGTGTGTGTCAAATGTCAGAGGCGTTTGTAAGTAGGCCTGCTGACCAAACAGTATCAGACCAATGCGATCACCTTCACGGCGTTGTATAAATTCACCGGCGACCTGTTTTACTGCCTGCAGGCGGTTAACCACTTTTCCGGAGAGTTCAAAGTCTTCTTCCGCCATACTGCCGGAAAGATCAACCGCGATCATCAGGTCGCGGCCACTCACAGGAATGTCTACCTTGTCACCTAACCACTGTGGACGAGCACAGGCAATAATCAGGCAGCACCAGGCCAGGCTGCTGATAATGCCAAGCCAGCGAGAATAATTAAATGCAGCGCCCTGATGCGTCGATGCAGCAAAGTCTTCAATAAACGGCACCTGTAAGGGCGATTCCTGATTGTGACTGCTTTGCGGTAAAACTTTTCGAATCAGCAAGGGCAGGGGCAGCAATAACAGCAGCCAGGGCCAGACAAATTGCAGATTTAATAAACTCATTGAGGCGACTCCATCACAGCGTTTTTGGGGAGTGCTTCAATCCATTGTTTACAGGTTTTCTGTAGCGCTGTGCGATCAAATTCTGCGCTTGGTCGATAGGCGGCCTGTAAAATTAATAGCTGTTGTTCAGCGCTAAAAAAATCACCTTTCGAGAGTTTGTGTAATTCTTCAAACCAGCGTTCGCCGGTGAGGCTGGCGACATTCTCTCTGGGGTAATAGCTGAGCATAATGCGTCGTAATAAGGCGGAGATCTGTCGCAGATATTCCATGCTGTGGGTTTCTGGAAACTGCTTTTCGATGTGGCTTAATTCGCTAAGTGCGGCCTTCTGGTAGTCGATCGTTTTGTGCTGTTTTCGGTAACGGCGATAAAGATAAAACGCAGCAATAATGAGGATTAACAGTAGCGGCAGTAACCACCAGCCAATGGCGGGTGGCCACCAGCTAATGCTGTCCGGCAGGTGTATATCGCGCAGTGGTAACTCATTCATCTTGCACGCTGCCTGTGTTGCGTGTTTAAGCCCAGCCCCTGTTTTAGTGTTAACAGGTAGTCGTCTTCAGTCGACAGGTTGATAAAGTGAATGCCCAGCTTGCGGCATTTATCCTGTAGTGTTTGTTGTGATTGTTGATAGCGTTGCTGATAGGCCTGGCGTTGTGCCGAGTTATAAGTATTTAAGGTCAACTCTTTAATTCCGTTGCTAACCTTGTAAAGGCCTGCGGGTGGCAGTTGTGCTTCCAGTGGATCATGAATATTAATTAACACCAGATCGCAATGACGGCTCAGGTAAGACAGCCGAGACCAGGCCAGCTGATTCATATTACGAAAGTCGCTAATCAGAAACACCAGTGAGCCAGGTTTGCTGACGCGTTGTAAGCGAGCCAGTGAATCGGCGGCGCTGTTGTCACTGGCATTAGCGGTTGCCTGTTGTTGCCAGGCCGGGTGTTGTGCCAGCTGTTTAATAAAATGTAAACAGGCCGATTTACCGCGGCTGGGGCGAAGTTCAATATGTTGATCTTCTGAAAAAATCAGCCCGCCAAGTCGATCGCCATGGTGTGCTGTGCTCCAGCCCAGCAATGCCGCAACCTTGGCTGCCAGCACCGATTTAAAATGCTGCTGGGTGCCAAAAAACATCGGTGCCCGATAGTCGACCCATAAAAGGACCGGACGCTCGCGTTCTTCACGAAACACTTTGCTATGGGGTTTGCCGGTGCGTGCGGTTACACGCCAGTCCATAGCGCGAATATCATCCCCCGGTTGATAGGGGCGAGCCTCATCAAACTCCATGCCGCGACCTTTAAATGACGACAGATACTGGCCGTTAAATTGCGCGCGAATTTTACTGGAGTTTAAGGGAATCTGACGCGCATTGCGGTTCAGGCCAATCAGGCTGGACTGGCTTACACGAACGACATCATCACTGTTGGCTAGGGGTGTGTCAGTCATTAAGGTACGGCAATACGCGCAATCAGTTGCTGAATAAAGTGATCTTTGGTGATGCCTTCGGCTTCCGCCTCGAAGCTCAAGATAATGCGGTGACGCAGCACATCATGGGCCATTGCCTGGATGTCTTCCGGGCCGACAAAGTCTCGACCTGCCAGCCAGGCATGGGCTCTGGCACAGCGATCCAGTGCCATCGAGGCCCTGGGAGAAGCGCCGTATTCCAGCCATTCCGCCAATTTAGGGTCGTATTTACCCGGGTCGCGCGTCGCCAGTACCAGTTGCAGTAAATATTCTTCCAGCTCGTCGGACATATAAATGTCGAGCACTTCCCTTCGGGCATCGAATAGCACCTTGTGTGAAATGGTTTCTATCGGTGGTACTGGCTCACTCAGACCGAGTTTCGCCTCATCCCGGGTGAGGCGTAAGATGTCGCGTTCGGTTTGTGCGCTGGGGTAGTCGACAAATACATGCATCAGGAAGCGGTCTAGCTGTGCTTCTGGTAGCGGATAGGTGCCTTCCTGCTCCAGTGGATTCTGTGTGGCCATTACCAGAAACAGTTCTGGCAGGGCGTAGGTAACAGAGCCAACGGTGATCTGGCGTTCTGCCATGGCTTCTAATAAGGCCGACTGTACCTTGGCTGGGGCGCGGTTAATTTCGTCTGCTAGTATCAGGTTATGGAACAACGGCCCTTTCTGGAACTGAAAGGAACCGTCCTGTGGGCGGTAAATTTCGGTGCCCGTCAGGTCGGCAGGCAGCAGATCGGGGGTGAACTGAACACGATGGAAATCCCCCTCGATGCCTTCGCTCATCACCTTGATAGCGCGGGTTTTAGCGAGCCCGGGTGCGCCTTCTACCAGAAGGTGGCCATCAGCGAGCAGGGCAATTATTAGTCGATCAACCAGGGTTGACTGGCCAAGTATATGCTGGCTGATATATTCTTTAAGTTGTGAGATAGCCTTGTGCTGCGACAAAATAGTCTCCATTTTATGTAAGTCAGCGTATGTATTGTGAATTTGTGGCAAATTCTATCATTTGCATGGCAAGAATAAAGACCATCAGTGTGGTTAAAAGTTTTATAAAGGATGATGTGTCATGCAGAAATTAAGTCAGCTCATTTTAAAGTTGTTTGGCTGGCGCCTGGATATCAATCTGCCAGATACTCAGCGTTATGTCATTATCGGCTATCCACATACCAGTAACTGGGATTTTGTGCTCGGCATGCTGGCCAAATGGGCACTCAATGTACCTCTCAACTGGGTAGCCAAACACAGTATTTTCTGGGGCCCGTTTCGCCCTCTGTTTATCTCAATGGGTGGAGTACCATTAGATAGAAAAACCACCCAGGGTTTTATACAGAAAAATATTGCGCTGTTTCAGGCCCGTGATAAGTTCATACTTGGTCTGATGCCCGAGGGTACACGCTCAAAAGTTGATCACTTAAGAACTGGTTTTTACTACATAGCTCATGGTGCCCAGGTACCTATTGCGCTGGCCTATTTTGATTATCCGAAAAAGGTGGTGGGTATTGGCAAAGTATTAATCCCTAGTGGGGATATTCACAGCGATTTTGAAATTATAAAAGCCTTTTACCAGGATAAGGTGGGCTGTAGACCAGAGCTTCAAGGGAACTTGTGTATTATTACCAGCCGAGAGAGCAAAGATCATTAATACCAGTTTGTTAACTGTACCTACCTAAAACGGTATGAGGTAATTTGAGTCGAATACGTGTGATTTACGAATATAATGACAGAATATAGGGAAAAGGTGCCAATCTTAAAGAATCGCTCTAATTATTACGGCTTTTTGGTGTAGTTTCTAATATGATCTTTTTCAAAGGTTTATGTCTTTTCATTAAAGGGATATAGGAAGCAAGGCGCACAGTGTTAGATAAGAAAAATAATAATGAAGGGCCGCTCACGATATTAATTGTAGAAGACGATCCGATGATGTCGGATTTGCTAATCGATCTATTGTCTCCAGACTATACGGTGACTCTTGCAGAAACCGTTAAAGATGCATTGGAAAAGTCTTATCAGGTACTGCCAGATTTAATTCTATGTGATATTAAACTGCCAGATGGCAGTGGCCTTAAAGTGCTGGAAACGCTAAAACAGGATGAGCTGACAGCCCATATACCGATTGTTGTTATTTCGTCGTTTCACACAGAAAAAGACATCGTTGCGGGTCTTGAAAGCGGTGCCAATGATTATGTATCTAAACCCTTTCAAAAAAATGAATTGTTATCTCGTATAAAAACACAGTTTGAAAATCGACAACGTATGATTGACTGGTGTCGCAGTCGAATGATGGTACAGAACCTGGGTATCATTAGTGAGCTTCCCAGCAAAGAAGAGAAGTTTCTTGAGCTGCTGCGAGTCAAAACAGAGTCCTTGATCAAGCAGGGTGAACTAACCGTAGAAACGCTGGCCGGAGAAATGGCGCATAGCAAGCGTCATTTGCAACGAAAAGTAAAAGAATATCTGAACTGTTCCTGTAGTGATTATATTTATGGCATTCGAATGAATTACGCCCGGAGCTTAAGCCAGAAAGGCTATACAACCAAGGAAATCACCTCGATGGTAGGTTACAAGGATGTTGCGCATTTTAGTCGTATCTTCAAACAGTATCTGGAAGACAGTGAAGGACTGTTAGATGGTAGATAAGGTCATGCTGTCTGATTGCGGACAGTATGTTGTCATAAACGTTAAGTCAGGCTGTGATTCACAAGCACTTCGAAATCTGTTCTTTAAAGCTGAAGTATTAGCGGATGGACGACGTCTTTTGATTGATGCTGATGACTGGGTGGGTAATGTTGTTAGTATGGAAAAAATGCTATCCATAGTTGATGCATTCAAGAAATATGAGGCACGAGGCTGGCGTATAGCTGTCGTTACATCACTACTTAATCGACAAACGCTGTTAATGGAGAGCCTGGTTGAATATAAGGGAATTGAATTACAGCATTTTGTTGGGCCTGATGAGGCCAGGGAATGGCTTCTTCGGGAACAGTAGCTAATGGAGCGGCTTTCGCTAGTCATTTAGCAAGTCAGGTTAATATTCCAAATATATTCTCTCCCCTCCGCATTCTACAAATTTGTCTTATCCAGTATTTTAAAAAATTGATTTAAGTCATCGCCGTAAAAATCATGGCATGCGATGGTGTGCACTGTTTTATTACAGATCTTCTTTTATGGCGCTATCAGACTATGTCACTACATTTGGACAGCATATGCTGCGTAAGCATGGCGAGCGTGTGCATAAAATAGCGATCAATGCGGGTTTTACCTGTCCTAATCGAGATGGCAGTAAGGGGATTGGCGGTTGTACTTTCTGTAATAACCGTTCTTTTAATCCGGCGGAACAGAAAAATCCAGATATTGCTGAGCAGATAGCAGCGGGTAAGTCTGTTATTCAGCGACGCACGGGTGCGAAAAAATATCTTGCCTATTTTCAGGCCTATACCAATACCTATGCCGATGTAGACTTTCTGGCAAAACAATATGAACAGGCGTTATCACAGGATGATGTAATTGGTCTTTCTATTGGTACCCGTCCGGATTGTGTGCCTCCAGAAGTGCTGGATTTGCTGTGTCGCTATCGTGATCAGGGGCACGAGGTCTGGTTAGAGCTGGGACTGCAGTCTGCACATGATGAGAGCCTTCGTAAGGTGAACAGGGGGCATGGTTTTGAAGAATATCAAGATGCTGCTGATGCAGCACAGCAGCGAGAACTGCCGCTTTGTACTCACTTAATTCTTGGTTTGCCCGGTGAAAGCACACAACATATGTCAAATAGTCTGGAAGCGGTACTGGAGTGCGGGGTTAATGCGCTAAAACTACACCCTTTGCATATCGTGAAAGGGACGCAGTTAGCTCGTGAGTGGAAGCAACAGGCATATCAGCCATTAGAAATGGATGAATATATCCAGATTGCCTGTGATCTGATTGAGCTAACTCCACAGGAGGTACTGTATCACCGAGTGACAGGAACAGCGCAGAAAGAATTGTTACTGGCACCTGAATGGTGTTCAAAAAAATGGGCGGTGATAAATGGCATTGAACAGGAATTAAAGCGCCGAAATTCACAACAAGGTCATCAATATCGACAACCCTTAATTCAACAGCAGGTAATGATGTAATGGAACTGGTATGCCCGGCGGGTAACCTGCCTTCACTTAAAGCAGCGATCGATAATGGCGCAAATTCAGTGTATATCGGCTTTAAAGATGATACCAATGCACGGCATTTTGCCGGTCTGAACTTTGATGATAAAAAAATTCAGCAAGGCATCGAGTATGCACATAAAAAAAATGCACAGGTGTTCCTTGCTCTTAATACTTATCCGCAGCCTGCAGGCTGGCAGCGTTGGCAACGAGCGGTGGACCATGCCGGAGAGCTAGGTGTGGATGCAATGATCATTGCTGATCTTGGGGTGATGGAGTATGCACGAAATCGTTTTCCGGAAATGAATTTACATCTCTCCGTACAGGGTTCAGCTACTAGCTATGAAGCTATCGAATTTTATAAACGACATTTTGCAATAAGGCGCGTCGTGTTGCCTCGTGTGCTATCTCTGAAACAGGTTGAGCAGGTTATCCAGAATACCGATGTCGGTATCGAAATATTTGGCTTTGGTAGTTTATGTGTAATGGTTGAGGGGCGATGCATTTTATCATCCTATGTTACTGGCGAGTCACCCAATACTTTTGGTGCCTGTTCGCCGGCGAAAGCTGTGCAATGGGTTGATAAAGTGGATGGTGGAATGGATACGCGATTAAGCGGTTTGTTGGTCGATAGTTATAGCGCAGACGAAAAGGCGAGTTACCCGACGATATGCAAAGGTCGATTTAATGTTGCGGGTAATACCTATCATGCGATTGAAGAACCCACCAGTTTAAATACACTCGAATTATTGCCTGAATTATTAAATGCGGGCGTGCAGGCGATTAAAATTGAAGGTCGCCAGCGTAGTCCTGCTTATGTGGCGCAGGTGACCAGTGTCTGGCGACAGGCAATTGATAGTTGTCAGAAAAATCAGCAGCAATTTGAAGCGAAAAATAAATGGATGAATGAGCTGGGTAAGGTGTCCGAGGGTGCGCAAACAACACTGGGTGCCTATCATCGTCCATGGCAATAACAAGGTTTAGTCAATGAAATTATCACTTGGTCCCTTATTGTATTACTGGCCTAAGCAAGAGGTGCTGGATTTTTATAAGGAAATTGAAAAAACACCGGTAGATATTGTGTATCTTGGTGAAACAGTTTGTTCAAAACGTAAACAGATGCGTACTCAGGACTGGTTGGATCTTGCGGAACAGTTAGCTGAAGCAGGCAAGGAAGTCGTACTGTCGACGCTAGCATTATCAGAATCAGAATCCGATATCAAAACATTGAAGCGCCTTTGCCAGAACGATAAATTTCTGGTTGAAGCGAATGACATGAGTGCAGTAAGCTTGCTTGAGGGCGGCCCTTTTATTACCGGGCACAGTGTTAATCTCTATAATCACCACAGTATCCGGTTGCTGGAAAAGCTTGGACTGAAACGTTGGGTAATGCCACTAGAATTAAGTGAGATAACACTGGGGGATTTACAAAGAAATATACCACCGCATATTGAAACTGAGGTATTTGCATTTGGACGTATACCCCTGGCATATTCCGCACGTTGTTATACAGCACGAGCACATAACTTACAGAAAGATAACTGTGAATTTCGTTGTATCGATTACCCTGACGGCATGCTGTTAAATACCCAGGAAGATCAGCGTTTTTTAACGCTTAACGGGATACAGACGCAATCTGCGCAAACCTATAGTTTGCTGGATGAAGTGCAGCGACTACAGGCACTGAATGTTGATGTGCTACGCTTGAGTCCGCAACAGCGAGGCATGAAAGAGATCATTGAGGCTTTTCATAGAGCAATTATGGGTCAGTCAGGTCTGGAGCCAGTGGCCGTGTCTGTTAATGATTACGCACCCCATGGGTTATGCAATGGCTACTGGAAAGGCGAGGCCGGAATAAAATTAGAGGCGTCGATATAAGCTTTAACCGCTTGCAATTTTTAGCCAAATTTTTCTGCAAATTTTCGGCAGTGGTCACTGATTTTTAGTATCAGTTTCTGACGTTCGGAGAACTCGAGGCCATCCAGGAAATTTTTCACATAGAGACCAAGCTCAGTGTCGCCAGTGAGTTTTAATCGGCGATTGAAAAATAGTGTGTCCGGATCTTCCTTGCGGCTTAACATCAGTAAAAAATCATAAGCTTTACCCTGCATTGTCATGTCAGCGACTTTAAGGTTTTCACGACTAATGATTTTATTATTCTGCATACCAAAACATAGCCTGACATTGGCGTCATCAATAATAATAGCAACAGATCGACCTTCTAAAAATTCCAGTTCATCATCTAGTAGCGACTGTTTAAAGACATGACTCAGGGAATAGCAAAACACACGATGGCTAATGGTATCGGGAATCAATTTCAGTGGCCAGCGTAATGCCTGGGGTAATATTGGATTATGGCTAAGGGTATTATTCATGGAAGTAAGTTATGACAGATTAGGTTGGAAATCGCCTTAATCTGTATCAAGTTATGGGTCTGTGAAGAAATGTCTGGTATGTAAGTCAGTCAATTATGTGTGGGATAAGGTCAGCCTATGATAATTGATTTATTATTCCTCATCCCAGTTCAAGCGGGTAAACTAGCGAAAATTTAAAATAATTAAGATCCAGATAATGAAAACACTAATACTCGGTGGTGCGCGCTCAGGTAAAAGTAATTATGCACAGCAGTTGGCAGAACAAACGGGACTGCAGGTTATTTATATCGCCACGGCAACGCCGGGTGATGAAGAAATGCGACTTCGTATAGAGCGGCACCAACAGGACAGGCCAGCAAGCTGGCAACTTGTTGAGGAGCCAATTGACCTGGTGTCGGCACTTGAGTCATATCACCATGATAAAGTTTGCGTGCTGGTAGATTGCCTGACTCTGTGGCTTAGCAATCAGATAATGAACGATGACAGTAAAGTTGCCATGGCAATAGATGAGCTGGTAGAAATGATAAGCCAACTGGAGCTTACACTGATTATGGTGAGTAATGAAGTGGGTATGGGTGTTGTCCCCATGGGAGAAATAAGTCGACAGTTTGTCGATGAGAGTGGTCGTATGCACCAGAATCTGGCACAGATTTGCGATCAGGTGGTGATGGTGATAGCGGGCTTACCACAGATTTTAAAAAAACAGGATAATTGAACGTTGGAACAAAATGAATGGCTAACTCAGCCGATTAAAACCATTAATGAAACAGGTTTGCACAATGCACAGTTGAGACAGAATAACTTAACCAAGCCGCCCGGTTCATTGGGCGTGCTGGAAACGGTAGCGGTTCGACTGTCTGCCATGCAGGGTAAATCAGCTCCTCAAATCAAACAGATTCATATCACCGTATTTGCAGCGGACCATGGTATTGCGGCTGAGAATGTCTCGGCATTTCCTCAGGCAGTAACGGCTGAAATGGTAAAAAACTTTTCTGCTGGAGGCGCCGCAATCAGTGTCCTGTCGAAACAGCTCGGCGCTCGACTTGAAGTAGTTAATCTGGGAACGGTGGCTACAGTTGGCGATTTGCCGGGTGTTGTTGATCAGGTTATAGCTGAATCAACAGCGAGCTTTCTACAGCAGCCTGCGATGACAGAAGTGCAACTAACACAGGCGTTGGAAGCAGGTCGACAGGCTGTGCAGCGTGCTCAACAGCAACAATGTGATTTATTTATTGCCGGTGATATGGGTATTGCGAATACCTCAGCTGCGACTGCCATGGCCTGTGCATTACTTAACTGTCCGGCTAGTGAGTTAGCCGGGCGGGGTACCGGTCTGGATGATAATGGGCTTAATCATAAAATACAGATAATTCAACAAAGTCTGGATAAGCATCAGCTGAAATCAACTCAACTAATAAAAATTTTACAAACCTTCGGTGGTTTCGAAATTGCGGCGATGACAGCAGCCTATATCGCCTGTGGACAAAAGGGTATAACGGCACTGGTTGATGGTTTTATTGCCACCAGTGCCGCGCTACTTGCGATTCAGATTAATCCACAGGTTAAAAACTGGCTAATGTTTTCTCATGCTTCTGCAGAGCCCGGGCACCAGAAAATGATGCAGGCAATTGATGAGCAGCCATTGCTTGATTTAAATCTACGTCTTGGTGAAGCCAGTGGAGCCGCTGTTGCCGTACCGCTGTTACATATGGCCTGTGCGTTGCATAATGAAATGGCAACGTTTGAGCAGGCCGGTGTGAGTGAGGGGCTTTAATATTGTCCCGTGACACCACAGTAACTACAGTGGATTTATTGCGGCATGGTCTAACAGAGGCAGGTCAATGCTTTCTGGGATCTACTGATGCGTCATTGAATGAGACGGGCTGGCAGCAGATGCAATCAGCGCAGCTCAGTCAGAACTACCAGCGAGTTGTCAGTTCTCCGTTGATACGCTGTCAGTCGTTTGCCAGTAAATATGCGCAACAAAATAAGCTGCCACTGGAAATAAAAAATGATTTTCGTGAGATTGATTTTGGTCTCTGGGAAGGTAAAACATCGGCAGCATTGTGGGAGAGTGAGCAGCAGGATCTGCTGCGATTCTGGGAAAACCCTTTTGACTTTACGCCACCGCAGGCTGAGTCAATGCAGTGTTTTAAAGAAAGAGTGATTTGCGAATTTAAGAAAATGATCGAAGATTATCAGGGAGAAAAAATCTTACTGGTTAGTCATGGGGGAGTGATTAAGGTGATCGCCTGTCATATTCTACAGCTGGATACAAGAAACTTGCATCAGTTTTCAGTTGAACATGGAAGGGTTACAGGTCTTAGTGTATGGGCTGATTCTGCCCGACTGGAATACCTCAATCGCTAGTGCTATGAATCAATGGAATCCCGATTTCCTTGCCGCAACTCACAGTATAAAAAATATCGATCGTGATTTTATTGAGTGGCATAAAGGCAGGACGCGCTATGCTATCTGGGCTTTGCATGTTGATGATAAATGCTGGCTTCAGCACCTGCATCTGGCAAGAGAGATGTTAATGTCATGCCTGTTATCGGGAAAACAACGTATGCCACATATTACGCTGATTGCGGTTGGTTTTGTTGAAGATACAGGTTTTTCTGATATGGTTTCTCAGCAAAAAAACATACTGAAAAAGTGCCAGTTAAAACCCTTTGAGTTGCAGTTAGGAAGGCTGGATAGTTTTTCCAGTGCTGCTTATTTTTCTGTTGTTGATCTGGCAAGCAATTTAAATAAAATCAGAAACGCTTTTTCCAGTGTTATGCAGGAAGAAAGAAACGTGACCTATACACCACATCTAACAGTGGGTTTGTATAATGCAGAATATCCGACTGCTTCACTCATCGAGTTAATGAAGGATTATGAAAATCCTGTATGTCCATCTATCGAAATTAATAAAATGAGTTTAATGTGTTTTGATACAAAAAGTATTTTTAGCCCATTAGAGGTGATGGATGTTTTTGAATTCTAACGAGCTAATAAATTACAGGTACTAATATGCATTCGCTATTGCTGGCAATACAGTTTTTAACGCGCCTTCCGCTTACCACAGAGCTTGAGTGGAGTGATGAGTCAGTCGCCAGATCGGTATTGTTTTATCCTCTGGTCGGCCTGCTAATCGGCATGCTGTTGTGGTTATTTGCAACATTACTAGACAGTGTACCGGCTATGTTACAGGCAGCATTAGTGCTCGTTGCCTGGGTTATATTGACCGGAGGCTTACATCTCGATGGGCTGGCAGACAGTGCCGATGCCTGGGCGGGTGCATATGGCGATAAAGAAAAAGCCTTAGAAATCATGAAAGATCCGGCAGCAGGGCCTGTGGCTGTGGTTGTTCTGGTGTTATTGCTGATTGTTAAGTTTGCTGCGCTGACGGTTTTACTGGAGCAGCATACTGGATTACTTATTGTTGCGCCGATTTTGGGTCGAATGGCAATTCTGCTATTGCTGTTAACAACGCCTTATGTACGACAACAGGGGCTGGGTTCATCAATGGCGCAGTATCTGGATCATCAAAAAAGCCAATGGGTTTTACTGATTAGCGCGTTGATTTTGATATTGATGTTACCCTTGTCAGTGTTTGTGATTGTTGCAATCGCGGCGGCGCTAATGTTGTATGGTTTGCGTTACTTAATGATTAACAGAATTCAGGGTATGACCGGTGATACCATTGGTGCCAGTGTTGAAATGGTCGAATGTATAAGCCTTGTTGCATTAGCGATGGCTGTTGCTGCATAAAAGATAGTGATTCATTGCAGTGAGTATGGCGTTTTAGTTATTAGCTATGTAACTGGCGGGTTTAACAGACCGGGCGCTATAAAATTTACAACATACGATATGCATGAACGAGGAACGGCATACTAATAAAATATTTCCAGATCCAGAATTTCATGATGAATCGTAGTGGTTTTTCTGGTCATGTTAGAATTCAAATGAAGAATCTTATGATTGTGAATAATAAACAATGAGCTTAATTAAATTTATCGCGCTTCAACTTATTACCTGCCTTGGGTTTTTTTCTGTATCGAGTGCATTTGCAGAAGTGCGGGTTGAGGATGATATAGGTCAGTTGATCATACTGGAGTCACCCGCCAGGCGCGTTATTAGTCTGGCGCCGCATACAACGGAACTGCTGTTTGATGCAGGTGCCACGGATCAGCTTAAGGGCGTAGTGAGTTTTAGTGATTACCCGGAACAGGCAAAAACAATACGCAGAATTGGTAGTTATAACCAGTTTGATCTGGAGGCGATTACGGCTCTTAAGCCAGATCTCATTGTTGCCTGGCAGGAAGGTAATACCATGGCGCGCATCAACCAGGTGATGAGCCTGGGTGTTCCGGTGTTTGTCAATGAGCCAAGAACCTATGAAGATATTGAAACATCAATTCTAAAGTTTGGAAAATTATTAGGTACCGAGAACAAAGCCCGGCAGCGGGCAGAGCAATATACCCGTGAGCTGGCTCGTTTAAAACAGGCTAACAATGATAAGTCACCGGTCAGGGTGTTTTATCAGGTCTGGGATAAGCCGCTTTATACCGTGAATGGTCAGCACCTGATTAGTCGGGTTATTGATTTTTGTAGTGGCATTAATGTATTTCATCAGGTGAGTGCACTGTCGCCACAAATCGGAATTGAATCCGTGTTACAGCGAGACCCGGAAGTCATTGTGGCGGGTATGGCGAAAGGGCGTGAGCACTGGCTGGATGACTGGAAACAATGGAGTGGGTTACAGGCGGTGAGAAATCAGCAGCTGTATGCCATCAATGCGGATCTGATTGTGCGACATACACCGCGAATACTACAGGGAACGCAACAAATGTGTGATATTTTTGATCAGGTGAGAAGCGCCAGAAAAAAGATAAGCAACTGATTGTTATACTTATTTAAATGTAATGGACGGTTCGTCTAACAAATAGCCATTGTGGCAAACAGGACTTTGCTGTATATTCTTGCGACTTATTTACGGGTCCAGAGTACGTTCTGGATAATAGGGAAGTCAGTGAATATTCTTCTGGAATATGATTCTGACGCTGCCCCCGCAACGGTAATTGAGTTAGATAAATTCAGGTTATTTCACAAAAAGCCAGCCACTGCGTCAGCGGGAAGGCCATTTATCTTTAATCTCATAAGCCCGGAGACCTGCCTGTAATGTTAACCAATACGTTGCGGAGGGCGACCGGGTGAAGACGAATCTTTCTTCTGTTTCTGTCTAACCATTTTCCCTGGCAACATTATCTACCTCCGTTTTTTTAGGTGAGTTAATGTTATTTAATCAAAATAAAACACTTTTACTGACAGCTCTGCTGAGCAGTTTTTCTACTACTTCACTGGCTGAAGAATTATCAACCGTTGTGGTGAGTGCCACTCGCTCTGAACAATCCAGTATCACGACAGCTTCCAATATTATTGTTATTGATCGCCAGCAAATTGAACAAAGTGCGGCCTCTTCTGTGGCTGAAGTTTTACGTCGATACAGTGGAATAGTGGTTTCAGATTTTTATGGCGATGGAAGTCGTGTAAATATTGGTGTGCGCGGTTTTGGCGAAACCGCTAGCTCAAACACCCTGATAATGGTTGATGGGCGTCGACTGAATAACCCCGATATTGGCGCACCTGATCTGTACAGTGTTTCTCTGTCAGATATTGAGCGTATTGAAATCGTGTATGGTAGCGCGGGTGTGCTGTATGGTGACCAGGCCGTTGGTGGTGTGGTAAATATTATTACCCGCTCTTCACAAATTGACAGCAAGGAACTGGAACTGCTGCAGGGTAGTTATGCCAAGGCAGAGGCGAGACTAAGAATGTCTGGTGGTCTTACAGATGATCTTTCATACAAACTTCTACTCGACCGAAGAACAACTGATAACTATCGTGATCACAATGAAAATAGTTACCAGCAGGCTTATGGTTTGCTTTCACATAACTATGCTCAGGGAAGTGCATTTTTTGAGTGGCAGTATGCAGATGACGAACTGGAAACACCAGGTGCGATTTTTGCCAATGATCTGATCACTGATAGGCAGCAGGTACTGGCAGGTAATGAAACTGATTTCTCTAACCTGAAAACGAATACAGCACGTGCAGGTATCAAACATGACCTGAATCAGGCATGGGGTATTGAAGCAGAATTAACCTCACGTCGTGCTGATGGTAGTTTTGATCTGGGTTTTGGGGCAAGTACACAGGATCGTGAAGTTTATGAATTTACGCCAAGAGCAATAGGCGCTTTCAATATGAATAACAGTGAAGCGATTGTGACAGTTGGAATCGACTTGCTTGAGTCGGAATACCTGCTATCCAGTGCATTTGGTGATCAGTTTAATGATCAGACCATGCGCTCCTTATATGCACAGGTTGTTTTACCGATGACATCTCAACTGGATCTGACTCTTGGCTCTCGTTATGCTGAAGTTGAAAACAAACTGCAAGACACAGGTTTCTTTGCTATTTATCCCAATGGCGAGGACGTCGATGAAGACCTGACAGTGATGGAGTTGGGTGCTCGATATCAGTTTAACGATCAACTAAGTTTCACCGCACGCGTTGAAGAAAACTACCGTTTCGCCAAAGTAGATGAATACATGCAGCCAGCTTTTTCAGGTTTTAGTCCTGTGATACTGGAAACGCAAACCGGTCTTTCTTATGAGCTGGGTGTTGACTGGAGTCATCAGAATATGTGGTTAAATGCCTCTGCATTCTTGCTGGATCTGGAAGATGAAATTATTTATGACCCGGTTAATTTCGCCAATATCAATATAGATTCTACAGCTCGAAAAGGTATTAATCTAAATAGCCGCTTTATCGTGAGTGATGATATAAGGCTGGGTATGAATCTGGCGGTACAGCGTGCGGATGTGAAAAGCGGGATTTTTGCAGGTAACGATGTGCCCTTTGTGCCGGAAGAGCAGCTAAATATATTTGCGGATTATCAGGTGTCAGATTCTGTCAGTATGTTATTAGAGGCTGAATATACTTCGGAAAGAACCATGTCAAGTGACTTCCCGAATGATCTGGAAAAGCTTCCCTCATATACACTGTTTAATCTGGTTAGCACCTTTAAAGATAATAATATTACCTTTAGATTGCGTATAAATAATCTATTTGATAAAGAGTATTCTGAATACGGACTGTCAGGCTTTAATCCAAATACTAGCCAGTTTGAAGAGGCGTATTATCCTTCGCCGGAGCGTAATTACACCTTGAGTGCTAATATTAAGTTCTAAGATGAAAAGTCATTACACACGAAACATATTGATTGCGCTAAGCCTTTCGGGGCTAGCGCATATTATGTTTTTGTTTGTAAATAATGAGGCGGCTCATGAAGTGGCGAAGCGTAAGACGACACAGATTGAGTTGTTGTTGGTCGAATCAAATCCCGAGGTGATTCAGTCGGTAGAAAAGCCTGCGCAGCATGAAGGTGAAAATCATAAGGAGCTTTCTGAAGATAAGCCTTCCGAAATTAGCCATAAAAAGGAACAGATTAAACAGGCAGACGTTATAAAAACTATTGAAGATAAAAAGTCACCTCTGGTTGCTGATTTTCAGCAGATTCATGAAACAGAAAACTTAGATGAAAAAGAGTTGCTGACAGAGCAAGTTGTAAAAAATAAAGAACAGTTAATAACACAACAAGTTGAACAGCAGATAGCGCAGCAGGCAGTGAATTACCAGCAGCAGGCCGATGACCTGAGTCTTCATATCTATCGTGCGATTAATAAGAATAAACAGTACCCATATCGTGCGCGTCGATTAAACAAACAGGGAAATGTTAAATTGAGTTTTGTAATGCATCCGGATGGACTGGTTAGTGATGTGACGGTGCTTGAATCCAGTTACCATAAAATTCTTGATTCTGCAGCCCAACGAGCGGTGTCGTCAATTTCACCATTTGCTATGGCTGCTCAGTATCTGAATTATAAACATCAATACAATATTGATATTGAGTTCAGGCTTAACTAGGTTACTAATTGCGGGCTATTTATTTTCAGCAAAGAAAAACGCCTGATTGTTCGTCTCAAAACATTTCATTGGGTGCTGATAAAGCTGGCTTAATGTTTCTTCGTTTAGTAATTCAGCCGTCGTTCCCTGTTTGACTTCGTTATCACCAAAAAGTAAAAGTACATGACTGCAGTATTGTTGAACCAGGTTGATATCGTGCAGGCTGGTGATAATGCTTTTGCTGTTGTTCTGAGTAAGGCTAACAAAGTGTTTTAATAGCTGAATCTGATATTTTAAATCAAGATGGCTATTGGGTTCGTCGAGTAAATAAATATCGGGTGACTGAGTTAGTAAGCGGGCAATCGAAACGCGCTGTTTTTCACCGCCCGAGAGTTGTTCAATCGAGTCATATTGTCTCGAGAGCAAATCCACAAGGCTTAATGCAGATCGTGCGATCTGGTAATCCTGTGGGGCTTCCCAGGACCAGTTATCGATATGTGGGTGGCGTCCACTGAGTACCAGTTCTAATACGCTGGCAGGAAAGCTGTCTTCCAGTTGCTGTAATAGAACGCTGAGTTTTTTAGCCAGTTGTTTACGGGATATTTGCGCTAGCTCGATGCCATCAAGTGTAATCTGCCCCTGTTGTGGTTGTCGTAATCCTGCAAGGGTGTGGAGTAAGGTTGTTTTGCCTATGCCGTTACGGCCTAGAATACCCCAGACTTCTCCAGGTTTGATGCTAAGTGATAAATTCTGGCAAATGGCTTTGCTGCCAATGCTGACGCACAGATCATGAGTTTCGAGTGTCGTCATATACTCACCTGTCGATTAAAGTTTTTATTTAACAGGTAAAGGAAAAAGGGCACACCGATAAAAGCAGTAATGACACCGACTGGTAATTGTTGTGGGGCGATAATAGTTCGTGCCAGGGTATCGGATATTAGTAGCAGGCTGCCACCTAACAATACGCTGCTGGGAAGTAGTAAGCGATGATCACCACCGACAATTAGACGAATCATATGGGGTACAATAAGTCCGATAAAACCAATACTACCTGCCTGTGTGACCGCAGCAGCGGTCAGTAGAGATGCCATAATAAACAGGCTGATGCGAAGCGGCTTGACTGAAATGCCCAGAACACTGGCCTGCATTTCACCCTGGCTAAGAATATTGAGTTGTCGTGCCAGGCTCAGGCTAAAGATTAAAATGAGACACAGTGTGACTAAACCGAGCCAGGGTGAACTGGTATGACTCAGGTCACCCATTAGCCAGAATAACATACTGCGTAACGGTTTTTCCGGGCTACTGGAAAGGATAAAGTTAATGATTGCGCCCCAGCCAGCAGCCAGTACAACGCCGGTTAACAATAGCCGGGTTGGGTTCCAGCAGCCACTGCGATGGGATAAACCAAACACCAGTAAAATAGATAACAGCGCGCCAAAAAATGCCGCAGCTGAGATCAAGCTAGCAGAAAGCCCAAGCACCATGACCGATAATGCGGCCACGGATGCGCCACCGGAAACACCGAGAATATAGGGCTCAGCTAGAGGGTTACGCAGTAGTACCTGCATTAGTGCACCGGCAAGTGCTAGCAGGCCGCCAGTAATAAACGCCATCACTGCGCGAGGTGCACGGAGTTCCCAGACAATGGTATGCTCAATATTGTGCTTTGTGGTGTCGAGAGCCGCCCATAACTGCTCCGGCGACAGGGTTACGCTACCGACTGAAAATGCAATAATGAAACTGATAAAACTCAGTAAAATAAGGCCGCTAAATAGTGGAGCAGGTCGTGACATCGATCATCGCTATTATTGAATGTATGACGATTATAAATCATACAGGCATAACTGACGAATAACACATTAATATTAAAGGTAAAAACATGGGTAATCGACTCTCAAAAATATATACACGTACTGGTGATAAAGGAACCACCGGTATGGCCGATGGTAGTCGAATCCCCAAGGATAGTCTGCGCATTCATGGAATTGGTGAAGTGGATGAGTTGAATAGTATGATTGGTCTGGTAATTAATAAATGTCAAATAGCGACGGTTCGGGAAAACCTGATTACTATTCAGCATGACCTGTTTAATCTGGGTGGACAGCTGGCGATGCCGGATTACCAGATGATTAATCAATCACGAATTGACTGGCTGGAATCAACGCTGGATGAAATGAATAATGAGCTGTCACCACTTAAGGAATTTATATTACCAGGGGGCGCCGAAGATGCCAGTTTTTGTCATTTGGCACGCGCCATCTGTCGCCGTGTTGAACGTTCAATGGTGTCATTGAATAATGCAGAGCCTGTTGAAAGCTTAATGATCGCTTATATCAATCGACTGTCTGACTGGTTATTTGTGGCCTGCAGAATATTGAATAAGGCGCAGGGTGAGGCAGAAATATACTGGCAATCAAGTCGTATTAAGAATGAGCCAGCTTAAGCGGGATTGATACTGCCGAGTCTGAAACAGACAGGAGAGATGTTTCTGGTTTTTTGTTATATCTGTGTGATGCTAGGTATATAACGGTTGTTTAGCGAGATGTTGTTTTTAATCTTAATTATGGAGAAATTAAATGTTAAAAATGATTGTTAACGGTTACTTGTGTGTGACTATATTACCCTTGTCTTTTTCAGCTTATGGCGGTGGGATGGTTGCCGATGTATTGAAAGATATTGGCGCTATAAATGAAAAGACAGCAAGGTCTCTTGATGAAGCTAATCGAAACTTAAAAGAATCGGTTGCTGAGTATAAGACATTAGAAGAAGATAGTAGTAAAGAAGTCAGGGATGCATTTAAACGACTCAGGTCTACAAACAATATCGCAATTACCAATGCCATAAAAGAAGTTCAGAAAAAATCTAATCAACGAGTCACGATAGCAGAAGCTTCGGTTAAAGAGGTGGAACAAAACCTGAAAGAATATGACTCAAAAATGAAAGAGCTTGCGAACCTCAGTTTAGAAATTGAGAATGAAAGAGATGAGCTAAAAATTCAAAAAGCAGAGATCGAACGAAAAGCCGAGTTATTCTCAATGGGCTTTTATACTTCACTAACAACTACCGTCGTCGCTATTTTTGGTTTTGTTTTTCATTTGCCGACAGCAAAACTGGATCGCCAGCTTAAAAAACTGGAAATTGAAGAAAAGCAATATTCATTGAGCAAGGTAAAAAATGGGGTGGCATAACTCTTATTGCTGATTCTTTTCTAAGCCTTAGTGCAATATGATGATGTTGCACTAAGCTTATTCTGCCTGTTTATCTTTTATCAAGGTGGCAAAGCGCCGCCTTTTTGCTTTTTCTATTTATAAATTTTAGCGATAGTGACTTTCTCTTCCTGAGATATATCTAGTCTTGCTGTTATAAGCTTCTGTTGCTGATCAACCGATTTCACCAATCTTGCACTGCCTGTATCTACATATGAGTTGTATTATAGGATGATCGTCCTATAATAGGTCGATCGTCCAAAATAAAGGAGTGCTAGATGAAGACTGTATTAATAGTTGGGTCCAGTGGTTTTGTGGGAAGTCATGTTTTAAAGCGACTTAATAATCGACCAGATGTCAGATTAATTGCTGCTTGCAGGAATAAAAACAGGCTTAAGTTACCATTTGATGGAGAGATAAGGGAGGGAGATATAAGGGATACGCTATATCTCAAGGGGCTGATGGATGGTGTCGATATTGTAATAAATGCAATGGCATGGACGTCTTTGTGGGGTAATGAAAAGGCATCAAAAGAGTTGTTTCTGAAGCCATCCCTAGCCATCATAAATGCTTATGAACAAAGCACGGCTACTCGTCTGGTGAATATCAGTACGACATCTGCGGCGTCGCCTAATTATTCTGCTGATGCTATGAGTGAAGGTGTTCACAGAAAATTCTGGCCCCACTTATGTAATATGGTTAGCCTTGAAAATCGTTTAAGGCAATGTTGTGATACATATCCTGGGAAAAGTGTAGTAAACCTGCGACTGGGCCTGTTTGCAGGAGAGCATTATGCACTGGGTTTATTGCCGATTTTGCTTCCTCGTCTGAAAACGCATCTGGTTCCCTGGGTGGCAGGAGGAAAAACAGAAATGCCCATTATCGATGGGCAGGATATTGCACAGGCAGTAACCCTGTCCGCATTTGCAGATGATCTGTCTGCATATAATAGCTATAACATTGTGGGGCCTGAAATACCCAGTGTGCGAGAGGTAATCAGCTTTATTGCAAAGGAATATCACATGCCGAAACCGCATTTTAGTGTGCCATTTCCGATTGCATATGGTTTTGCCTGGTGTATGGAGCAGCTGGATAAAGTGGTTCCCTGGGAGCCGTTGATTGTCAGAAGTATTATTCATTTACTGGAAAATACAGGGGCTAACAATACGCACGCCGAAGCAGATCTGGGGTATAAGCCAGAGGTTCACTGGCAGCAGGCAATACGAAGCCAGGTAGAGGAAATGAAGTGGCGTCAGAAAAGCCCAATGAAAATGGCGAGATCAATTGCCTAAAGCTTAATTTCGCGGCATAGTTTAACTATGACGGTTAAAAACAAACAGCAGATCAGACGGCGGCTAGTCTCAGAAATTGACCAGCTACTCTATCACAGGGGTTTTCACGCAATGTCGTTTGCAGATATTGCTCGACAGTGTGGTGTCAGTAAAGGCAACCTTTACTATTACTTTAAAACCAAGGAAGAGTTATTACAGGCAGTTATTACATTTCGCGTTGAGCAGATGAAACTTATGCTATTAGACTGGGAACAGGAGTTTGCATCACCCATAGATCGTCTTAAACGATATGCAAAAATTGCAGAAGTTGAAGCAGATAATGCAGTGCACTACGGTTGCCCTATGGGGAGTTTAAATACAGAGCTTGCAAAAGTAGAACCCGAGTTACAGAAGGTCGCCCGGTTGCAAATGGATGTATTTAAACAGTGGTTAAAGCAACAGTTCAAGCAACTGGGGGCTGGCGCTAATAGTCAGTATCTGGCGATGAGCCTGATGGCAAAAACACAGGGTATTGTAATTATGGCGCAGGCTTATCAGGATAAAAAATTTATTTTGAAAGAGTTAAAGCAGGTTTTTATGTGGCTGGATAAACAGGCTGACTGATGCGTATTGGTATTGATCTTGGTGGAACAAAAATTGAAGGTATCGCGCTCGATGATAACGGCGAACAATTATGGCGTCAGCGTGTAGACACACCCGTTGGTGACTATGAGGCAACCTTGAAGGCGATCAGCAATATGGTATTGCTGATTGAGGCAGAGACTGAACAGGTCGGTAGTGTCGGTATTGGAACGCCGGGTGCATTATCTCCACAAAGTGGTTTATTGCGAAACTCCAATTCGGTCTGTATGAATGACCGGCCAGTAAAGCAGGATCTCGAGCAGAAACTGTCACGCGAAATTCGAATCAGTAATGATGCCAACTGTTTTGCCCTGTCTGAAGCAATTGATGGCGCCGCACAGGGTGCCAATGTGGTGTTTGGGGTTATTATTGGCACCGGAACAGGTGCAGGTATTGTGGTAAATGGTCAGGTGCTGGAAGGGCCTAATGCCATTGCCGGGGAATGGGGGCATAACCCGCTTCCCTGGTCGACTGATAATGAGCGCCCAGGGCCTGACTGTTATTGTGGTAAGCAGGGTTGTATTGAGACTCATCTCTCGGGGCCCGGGCTATCACAGGCATATAAAAGCCTGACATCGATTCATATGTCGGCCATTGATATTGTCGCTAGAGCGAAAGCCGCAGACCCTGTTGCGGTGCGTTGCGTAGAGGCCTATGAAGATCGAATGGCACGAAGTCTGGCCCATGTGATTAATATTCTCGACCCGGATGTGATTGTTCTAGGTGGTGGTATGTCGAATATCCGGCGGCTGTACGGTAATGTGCCTAGCCTAATCAAACAGTATGTGTTTTCAGATGTGCTGAGGACCCGATTGTTACCACCAAAGTTTGGTGACTCCAGCGGTGTTAGGGGTGCGGCCTGGCTGTGGGGGCGATAAGCGGGAATCTGGCTTAAACACAATTGCCTCAATCAGTGCTAAAATAGCGCGCCCTATAGAACAGGAAACAGAGACTGACCATATGAATAACCCGTTTCAGGAGCAACTGTTAAAGGCCGGTGTGGTCAGCGAACAGCAGGTTAAAAAAGCTCAGCAGGACAAGAAAAAAAGCAAACAGCAGCAGCCTAAGGGCAAGAAGAACAAGCAGAAAGCGCTAAGTGATGCCGAGAAGAAGGCGCGTCAGCAACGTGAAGCAAAAGCACAGCGTGATCGTGAGTTAAATGAGCGCAAGCAACAGCAGGCTAAAGCTAAAGCGATATCGGCTGAAATTAACCAGATGATCAAAGAGAACATGATCAAGCGTGATGAAAGCTGTGAAATTGCTTATAACTTTGAACACCAGAAAAAAGTCAAACGTATCTACATTAATGAAGATATGAAGAATAAAATCGTCCAGGGAAAACTGGGGATAGCAAGAATTGATGGTGTCTACGAGCTTGTACCTGTATCAATTGCAGAGAAAATTAAGCAGCGCAATGAGAAGCGTGTCGTAATTTTCGAAAAAGAAGAAAAGAAAACCGATGCGGATGACCCTTATGCAGGTTATGAAGTGCCGGATGATTTGATGTGGTGATTTTTGGTATATGGATAAACTATAAACAATTCGCTACAGAAGCTGTACTGAGAATCGTTAATTGTAGGGTGTTGGCTGTTTTTTTAGGTTGTCGGATAATCAGCAACATATAATAGAAATGTTCATGAGCCCTATTTTTGGCCGCTTTGGCTATAAATAGATATATTGTAATTAAGCTTGGTCATTCTGTTTTCAGAATGACCAAGCTTAACGTCTTATGTATCTAAGGCCACTCCACAAGGTGGCCATTAAATAATTTCTAATATAAATACTGTTATTATAGTCAGAAGCGGAATATCTGAAAATTTAAAATATGAAAAAGCAGGTATTAATGCAAAGTTAGGTGCCAACCCGTTTCTCGGTTGGTTCGCATGAGCGCTTGTTATGTGTATTTGTCTGTGAGAATTCTGCTTACTATCATTTAGATTTTTTTAATTACTTATGTGGAGAGCAATCTACCCGTAATTTTATCAATTTAATTTTTAACAGTGCTCGTTACTTTGTTAAAACATGAAGATAGATTGATTAATCATTTCTTCAAGTTCTTCTAGTCCAGCACCATTTCTAGACATGACCCCCAATCCAAACTGTATAGTCATTAAGTAATTAGCCAGCACTTCTGGTGATTTAGAGCTTTTAAGATTCCCAGCAGCGATTTCATTCTTGAAAAAATCAACAAAGGTAGATTTTACTAATTTATTTATCTCAGAAACTGTATGCATCGATTCAGCAGGTAGGTTACCACCACCCATCTCACAGGTGCTATTGCAAACTAAACATCCACCCGGTAATTCACGATTCGTGGTCATTTTTGTTACTGATAATAAAAATTCCTGTATTCGTTCGCTAACAGTGGCATGCGAAATATGCAGATGTTCCGCATGTATCATACCAAATTGCTGTAAATATCTCTTTAAAGCACTTATAAATAATTTTTCCTTATTGCCAAACGTCGTATAAAGACTGGATTTATTTATGCCCATCGCCTCAGTTAAGTCTGAGATTGAGGTTCCCGGATATCCATTCTTCCAGAAAACCATCATTGCATTGTCAATTGCTTCATCCGCATTAAAGGAGCGAAGACGACCAGCTTTCATTGAAGACCACCCAGGTAATATTATTTAAAAATTAATATTGTTATTCTGAACCGATCGGTTTATATTGTCAATTCTGAACCGATCGGTTCAGAATAACAAAATTTACTAAGGCGGATATAAATATGGGTAACTTAAGTGGAAAAACAGCAGTAATCACAGGTGGCAATAGTGGGATAGGGTATGCGACAGCTAAAATTCTGAAGCATAATGGTGCCAATGTTATTATTACAGGCCGTTCAAGCATCAGAGTTAAAAGTGCGGCCAATGAGTTAGGTGTCAGAGGTATAGTGGCGGACGTGACTGACTTATCGGCTATTAATAACCTGGTTAAAGAAGTTTCTGATAGATACCAGAAGCTAGATATATTATTTGTTAATGCGGGTATTTTTATTCCATCACCCGTCGGACAGAATAGTGAAGAGCTTTTCGATATTCAAATGGGTACTAATTTTAAAGGTGCTGTATATACAATTGAAAAATTTTTACCCATATTAAATGAAGGCGCTTCCATAATTAATCTATCTTCAATTAATGCCTATACGGGAATGGCAAACACATCTATTTATGCAGCCTCAAAAGCTGCGTTAAACTCATATACCAGAACAGCTTCAACTGAATTAGCAGCAAGGAAGATTCGAGTAAACTCAGTAAATCCAGGCCCTGTGTCCACTCCGATATTTAGTAAAGTTGGCATGCCAGATGAGCAGCTAAATGAGTTCGCTGCCGAAATACAAAATCGAGTACCGCTTAAGCGTTTTGGACAGACTGATGAAATAGCCAAGCTTGTTGCTTTTCTTGCCTCTGATGATGCTTCCTTTATTACAGGAGCCGAATACAACATTGATGGCGGTATGAATGTAAATTCAGTTCTTCAATAACTGTGAAATTAAGGGGGGGCGACATTTTATAAAATTCGCAGACCAGAATGATTCTCATCGGTCTGCGACCTTTTTAAATACTTACACATAACGCCTAGCTATATGGCTTGCCGCGTTTTGCTGGTTTAAGTGCGTGATACTTTTTCACGCACGAATTTGATCGCCTTGTTAGCCGAGACTAAGTGAAAGAGGCTGCAAGTTCATTCAAAAGTGCAACATAGATGCCATGACAAAACTCAACAGCATCTTCCGAATTTGAATCCCATGATGACGTCCAAGAGACATGTGTTTGAGTATTGTCCTCTGAGGTAGATAAACTAATGACACCAAAATAATTAGATACATCATTTTTTGATACTGGCGATGGGCCATCATCGATGGAGTATTTTAGGGAATAAGCATTGTTATCAATTTCCACTAAAGTTTCATGAAATGCTTTATTTAAAATTCTTTTAGCGCCTACTTGACCGCCATCAATATCACCCACTTTGTCTACGCTTGTAATCACGTTGGGTGCCCAGGAAAAATCATGGAAATTATTTAATTTTGACCACACATCAGATATAGATGCTGTTATATCAATAGATTGATTTGTTACAGGCATTTTGTTCTCCTAGGTTATTTTAATTTTTCTTACGATAAAGTTAAGTCGACGCGCTTATTGCGGTGATCTTTCCTGATAAAATGGACACAGGCTTTTTCATGCGGCGATTCCCTCGTATTGATTCGGTGAATAATAATCAATGTCCGAATGCTCACGTTTCTTATTATAGAAGTGATTGAAGTAACTGTTTAATGTATACCCCAATTTCCCCAAATATCATGAGAAAAAGGGGAATACAGAGGGGGCAGGGAGGTTTAGGCTCTTTAACCTAACCATCGCCAAACTCCTCTTTTTAATAAAAAAACACTTCTCCACAATAATCAGAGCTAACAATATAAAAATTGTGGGATTTCTTGCTTTCTTTGATAGTAAATACCTTTAAAATAGCAATTCGTATTGTTTTTTCAGGGATTTAATATGGGCTTTATAAAATACTCAGTATTTTTACTCTTATTTTTAACTCTGGCCAGTTGTGGCGGTGGTGGAGATGAGGCACCTTCTGACTCCAATGACTCATTTACTAACTCACTAGCACCATCAGACATTATTCTTGATGATAGCTCATCCACGGCACTTGCTATTTCATGGGGAATGGATAGCTCCGCTGATAACTATAAGTTATATCGTGATGGTAACTTAATCACCCAACTCAACTGGTTTGAAAATGAGTATCTGGATCGTGGACTGACAGCAAACACTAACTACTCCTACCAATACTCTATACTTTCAAACGGCGCTGAATCCTCATTATCGCCGGTACTCAGCACATCAACTCAGCAGCTTGCCACAACACGTCCCGCAGACCCAACAAATGCACTTGTTATTTCAAGAACAGCAGACTCCATTGCTATTGGATGGAGTGATAACGCTACTGATGAGGTGGCCTATAATGTGCGCCTTGCAACCCCCAGCGATCCTCTTCTCAATATTATCCATTTTGTTCCGTTTAATAGCAGTTACTCAGTAGAAGCGACCGAACTAGAAAGTGACACTGACTACATCTTTGAAATATCGGCTCTCAATGATGCAGGCAGCTCTGCAAAGTTGACCACCGCTGTCACAACTTTACATCCAGCCACAACACCAGCAGCACCCACTGGTGTTTCGGTGAGTAACCAAACGGCCACGTCTTTAACCGCAAGCTTTTCTGATAATGCCAGCAATGAAGACGGATACCTGGTATCAGTGGTTGGTACATCAAATTTTGATACTTTCTGTGATGGCGCAGATTTGAGCTCATGCCAGATTACAGGTCTCAATCCCGGAACTCGTTATGAACTGGAAGTTAGTGCCTTTACTTATACCGAAGTAAGTCAGTTGTTAAACTCTTATATTTCATCGGTGAAGATCATAGTAAATGGTACTACATCATTGTAATGCCTTAGGCAACAAACAGGTCAAACTTAATACTGCTTGTTTTTGCGGTATTTGGTGTGGCATTTGAGATCAGAGTAAAAACTCCTGAAAATCTGTTCATGGCCCTTAGCATCTATTGAGTTTCTGCGCGCTAAAGTTCACTCACCTGATAAAACTGACAATTCTAGCCCCATTGTTATTTAATGGTAAACGTGTGAGTCTTATCAATGGGTAAGACTCCAATGACTAGATGTTTACATATAAAAAAATCATCAAATTACTTCAGATGCTTATCAGTATAACGCAATACTTAATCAATCGTAATTTCTATTATAAAAAGCCAATTATATTAAAACTATTTGTTAGTGATTATTAACATTTAAAAACATTGATACTAATCAAAGACCATCTTGAAGTAATGTGTGTATTTTAAAATTTGGAATCGTACAAAAGGAATAGGTCATGATATATCGATTATTTTTGGGATTATGTTTAGCGATTTCTATTTCAGCCTGCGGTGATGACGGTGGAGGAAGCAGTAATAGCACGACTACTAGCACAACAGGTCGGTTCATAGATGATCCTGTACAAGGTATAGATTACAGCTGTTCGTCAGGAACCAATGGTGTGACTAATATCAATGGAGAATATACTTGTAATACGGGTGATGATGTAACTTTTTCAATTGGCCCGGTTACACTTGGAACCCTATCTGCTCAGTCTTCATTTGTTACACCTTATTCTCTATTCCCAAATAACATTCAGGCCGCTGTAAATTTGGCTCGATTATTACAATCTATTGATTCTGACAATAATCCCAGTAATAACGTTATCACATTGAGTTCAGCGCAGTTAAGCCTGCTTCCTACAAATACCAGTTTTACAGATGCTAACTTTGTAACAAATATAGAAACAGCGCTGGGTGTATCTTTAATTGATTCCATGACGGCCATGAATCACCTCAATGATGCAATCATATTAAATGGGGGAAATGTTCCTGATGGTGGGCATTTACCAATTTCAGAAGCAGGAGAGAATGTTTCTGTCGTTGTACAAAACCCAGTAACACTGGATGGTAGTGGCAGCTCCGATGCAGATGGAGATGAGCTGACATATTCCTGGGGTATTGTCTCAACACCCGCTGCTAGTGTGAGTGTATTATTTACCGGCTCTAATACATATTCCCCTATTCTGACGCCTGATGTTGTAGGTGATTATGTTGTACAACTTATTGTAAATGATGGTGTGGTTAATAGTGCGGCTGATACAGTCACAATTACAGCGACTGCTAGTGACAGCATAAGTGATGTTCCGCCATCTTTAGCCTGGATAAAGGAACTGGTAGTTGGAACAATGGGTGGGCAGGAAGGCGGCATCGCATTTGACGCAAACAATAACTTATATATGGCTGCGGAGAGTCGATTCACCTTTAATGGTGATATAAATGTAGGATGGCAGGATGTTCTTGTTATTAAATATGATAGTGACGGAAATATGCTGTGGTCTGATCAAACCGGTACAGCCACAAGTGATCTGCTTGATAATATTGCTTTTGATAAAACTCATAATGTACTGTACGTCACTGGTTCGACTACGGCATCTTTGCATGATCTGGATACCATTGGGGACAGGGATATTTTTGTGATTAAGTATGATGCAGATGGCAACCGGTTATGGACCATTATGGATGGAACGGTACGGGAAGACAGGCCCTATGATATTGCGCTAGATTCGGCAGGAAATATTTTCTTAGCCGGTGTAACCCACGGTAATTTTGATGGTAATACGCCAATGCCTACGGGAAGAGATATTTTTGTTGCAAAATACGATAGTCTGGGTACAAAGATCTGGACGCGGCAATTACAGGGAGATAACTGGGAAAGAGCTGAAGGTATTGCGGTAGATTCAAATGATAATATCTATATTACCGGTTACACAGGCAGTAGTGAACTGGCGGGTGAAGTAACGAATGACACAATAAATTCTTTTGTTATTAAATATAATAATGAAGGGAACAGGTTGTGGACAAGGATAATAAGTAGTGATGGTACCGAATATGGGTATGGTATCACGACTGATTCACACAATAATGTTTTTGTCACAGGTATGACGACAGGTGATCTGGATGGTAATACAAACCTAGGAGGATATGACCAGTTTACAACTAAATATAATACCAATGGTGCTCTAATATGGACTACATTATCGGGTGGATCTTTGGGTGACTCTGCTTATGATATTGCGCTAGATACTTCTGGTCGAGTCTATATTACAGGTTATATTGAAAAGACGGAAACGGGCGACAGATGGGATTATGTATTAACCATGTTTGATACTAATGGTGAGCAAGTTTGGACAATTCAAAATACACCTGAATATGGAAGAATAAGAGATGATAGAGGCTATTATGTGGCGCTAGATTCGACAGATAACATTTATGTTAACGGTACGACTTATGGTTCATTTTTTTCCTTAGATGAGGCAGCGAGTAACAAGGTGTTTATCGCCAAGTATAACAAGAGTATTTTGACAGGTGGCCCATATAGTGTCGGGGGAACAGTATCTGGTGCAATTGGTACTTTCACCTTAACAAACAACGGTGGAGATGACTTATTTATTCTTGATAATGGGGGTTTTACTTTTGATTCGCTGTTAAATGATGGCGCATCATACGAAGTTGATATTTTGGATGGTAGCGATACCAGTCAAGGGCATCTTTGTGCTGTACAGTCAGGAGGCTCTAATGGTGATGGAAGTGGAGTGATAAATGGTGCCGATGTAACAGATATTCAAGTGAGTTGCGTCGGAATTTAGAAAAAGCCAGAGCTATTATTTGAATGATGATATGAATGATGTTGGCTTTATTCATATATCTTTTAGTGAGGCACCATGAATAGTGTATGGTGTCTCTAAATTGTTAGCGAAAGCCTTCTTAGTCAGTAATGAAGCTTCGTTATGGGGTAAAAGAATCGTTTAAAGTTAAAGTGTTGTAATGCAGTCCTTTCTGATGTGCAGGCACTATATAACTTTTTATGAGCGTCTGTTTTTCTCATAAATAAAAATGGTCGGGCCATATAATGACCGGCTGAAATCACCGCGTAGTGTTAACTCCTCTTACCTTAAAAAAACATAAGGAATATCACTTTCCGATACAGTAGACAAGATAAATTTCAGTTCAATTATAATCAGGTTGAACCAGTTGCATTAAAATTTCATGCGCATAACATTAAGAGTATAAAATACAGCTATTCCATTTCGATTTTATTAATAGTGATTTCATGTTTAATAGTTACCTGTTTTATCATTTTCTATTAATCTAACAGGAGTTAGATTAAGCGTGATCATTCTGCTGCTGGGTGTATTTTCTCTAGTGATTGTTACACTGGCTTTAATATGTAAATGTATTTACTTTTGCAATAATTTGGACAGTTCGTTTGCTGGCATCGGTTTGCCATAGAAAAAACCCTGAAATTCATCGCATCCATGGCGTCGTAGAAAATCTGCTTGTTCTTGTGTTTCTACGCCTTCAGCAATCACGCTTAAACCAAGCTTTTTACCCATAGCTAGAATTGTTAGTGTTATTTCAGTAGAGTTTTTATCTTTTCCAATGTCGCGGGTAAATGACTGGTCGATTTTTAACCGATCTAGAGGGAAGTGTCGTAAGCTACTCAATGATGAATAACCGGTACCAAAATCATCAATTGCCAACTCCATGCCTTGTAACTTGATTTGCTTCATAACCTGCACGGCTCTATCCATATCTTGCATTAAAGAGCTTTCGGTGATTTCTAGTTCCAGCTCGTTAGGTGCAATACCTGTTTGTTCAATCACTTCATGAATATAACCAATTAGTCCAGGATGTATGAATTGTAGCGGTGATACATTAACTGCCAGACGCAAAGGCCCAAGCCCTTGTTTCTTCCAGTCTTGTAATTGATGACAGGTGGTTTTAAGTACCCAGGAGCCTATCATGTTAATCAAGCCAACATGCTCAGCGACAGGAATAAATGCTTCTGGAGACACCCTGCCTAATTGTGGATTATTCCATCGTAATAAAGCTTCAACGCCAACAATTTGGCTATTTCCTGCATTGATTTGTGGCTGATAGTAAATTTCGAATTCACCGCGATCTAATGCATATATCAAAGCCTGTTCCAGTTCTGACTGAATCTTTAGTTGCTGGTCAATATCTGCAGAATAAATACACAGGTGGCTGGCCGCATCCAAGCGTGATTTAAACATGGCAGTATATGCATTATGCAATAACATATTGCTATCTTGAGCGTCATCTGGCCATATACTAATGCCAATATCAGGTGCCAGTAGTAGCCTTTGATCACTATAATCTAACGGCTTTTGTAATTCGTCTAATAATGTCATTGCCATCGATTCAATTGCATTTACATCTACAAGTCGTGGTACTAGAACCGCAAAGTCATCGCCGTTAAGGTGGGCAATAAAGACATCTTCTGGTAGCAAATTTCTCAATCTTTTAGCAATATTAATTAATAATGTGTCGGCGATACGCTGCCCCATGATAATGTCTGGTGAATCAGGCCAGTTAAAGTGTAAGACCATTAGAGCTGTTAAGTCAGTTGTTGCCGAGCGGGATAGATTAATCGTTTTCAAGCGGTTTTCTAGCATTCCATGATTGGGTAAACCTGAGGCACTATTATGCATAGCCTGATGCTCAAGTCTTGATAATAACTGTTTACGAAGGCGGTTTTCCACGCCTAGTTGCCAAAGGCTCCATAGCGGCCAGGAAAGTAATATCATCAATAGGACAACGGTCGGTGGGAACCACAACTGCCAGCCAATAAACAGTATTATGCTCACTAGTAAGGCACCAAGTATTCCGCATAGCATCGCTATCAGGCCTGAACGGAGTGGCAGCAGCATAACGATGATAGTCGTGAATAAAATTAATAATGAAGCCAGCCATTTTTGATGCGTATTCGATAGGTTATATATTTCATTGCCTTGTAATAGTCCGTTAAGAATATGAGCATTTAACTCAACACCAGGCATCCGTTCGTGAGAACGTGAACCCGGCGTAGAAATAGCGTCACCTAATCCGAGAGCTGTTGCGCCTACAAGCACATATTTATCCTGTATATCCAATTTTGATACAGCGCCTGTCAATACATCGATATATGACACAATTAATGGTCGTGAATGACTTTGAGCATAAGGTAGTAGTATTTCATGATCTCGTATCCAGGCATCTTGCGTAGAAAATGTGAACTTCAAATGATTACTGGATAAATGTTTCTCAGGAACTTCTCCAGCCACACTTAACATGGCCAGTGAGAGTGTGGGCCAGCGTGCTTCGCCAATGCCGCCATATAGAAAAGTTCGTCTACACAGACCATCGATATCCAGTTCCATATCAACGTGTCCTAAAGCACTTGCCGCTGCTGCTAACTTAGGCAGTGGTAACATTTCACCAATGGGATCAGTCGGTGTTGGTTGTACGGGTGCGATAACTAATACTGATCGATTGCTCGCCTGTAGTGCCTGCGCTAATTGATTGTCAGCCTGTGGATCATCTGTTTGTGCCTCAGGAAATAGTATATCAATACCGATTGCTTTGGCTCCCATATCAGATAATTGATTCACTAATTGTGCATGAACTGTTCGAGACCATGGCCAGCGGCCAAGCTGTTGTACACTGGCCTCATCAATGGCAACTACGACAATGCGGTCATCCATTGGTTTTGCTTGTAATGGCAACATGACATCGTAAATAACCAGATCAAGTCGTTCCAGGTATTTATGCTGCATCATGAGTAAGCCGAAGACAATCAATAGAATAATTGATGATCCTGAATACAGAAGGGATTTATGATGCTCTAACAATCTCACAAGTGTAATAGACCTAATTGATTCAGAACAGAAATGATCATTAGCTGAATATCTGGGTAATAGTACATAACTATAATTAGCATAATTCATCCATTTATCAATAAAAACTAAAGGGACGGTAACAAAGGAAATGAAATCAGGATACATTTTTCACTAATATTAGAGACTAATGTATTCTGATTCTGTGGTATTTGTTAGCGCAGAAACGTAGTCGTAGAAAGGTTTTAGTCTCTAGCGCTCCTGTTCAGAGCCTCGTGTCATTGAATTTATTTCTTGAGATTTTCAGTTGTCAATCTTATGATGCGTTCCCTGAAAAATAATCATAACAATTAATTAATGGGTAAAAGTTTATAGTTCCGGGAAATTAGTCAGATATTGTAAAATATAAAATATGGAAAGTGTATTATAGAGTGGTTTTTTAAAAGATTAAAGGCCGTATTTTTTGATTATATATTTGTCACTATGATTGGTGGTTTGATCTTTTTTGGTAAAAAAGTTGTTTATACCAACATTGCATGAAGCGAGCTTCACGGTTCTTACATTTGTGGCGGCAACTTTTTTTATTTTACTCTGCTAGAAAGCTCATTTTTACAGCGCTCCTTTGGAAAAATAATATTTAAAATGAAAGTGGTGGATTCCGATGGGAGATGCCTTTCGTTATCGTGTGCTGCAGGAATGTTTTTTTGAAAGATCCTGTCGTTACTTGCTATTGGTCTTGGCTTTTTTATAATTCTGATTACCAAAAACAATCAGGGGCTGCATGATAAGCTTGCGAAGACTTATGTAATAAAAATAGAAAGCTTTGATGAGCTTCTTGAGGGGACGGGGCAAAAGGCCGTGTTCCTTGCGCTGAAATATGTTGGCTATATTCTGTACTCCGTATTACTTCTTCTGTTTGTATTTAGCCTGCTAAACCTGGACTTTATTAAAGAGCTGGGAGATATGCTGGTTCTTGTTCTTGGTGTGGGCATCTGGACAGGTATTTTTTGTGTCGGTTATAAAATTTTCAAGGCAACAGGTGGTGATGAGGAGTATCTGGCATCCAAGGTTCTTGCGAATACCATGGGTGATATTAGGAAACAGGATTTTAAAGTCAAACAGAAAGGTGATTTGACTTCATCGAGCCACCGTACCAGGGAAAGTGCTATAAATATGACGAAACAGGCTAAAAATGAGTGTTATATTTATTATAAAGGTACATCGCTTGGTGTTTGGTGTAAAGGTGAGTATATCAGGCCTGAGCAGTGAGCTAATAGTATCTGTATGTCGTTATATGTGTTGTAATATACCTGTGATGATGCTTTAACAAAGAGATTAGAGATATGAGTGGATGTTGTGATGGTGGTTGTTCAGTCAATGCGCTTCAGGAGCAGCGACAACGCGGAACACTAAAAGCTGTTCTCGGCATTAATGTTGTGATGTTCGTTGTGATCGCAGGGGCTGCGATTTATGGCGGCTCGACCGCCTTGCTGGCAAATGGCTTTGATAACTTTGGTGATGCGCTGACCTATGCATTAAGTTTATATGCAGTATCACGTGGCGCTAGCACTAAGGCAAAGGTGGCGCTGTTTAAAGGTGCGCTTATTCTTCTAGCTGCACTCGTTGTCTCTGGCCAGATTGTTTACAAGCTCATAGAGCCTGGCGTGCCGATATTTGAAACAATGGGAATCTTTGGTGTGTTAAGTCTTGCGGCGAACTCAATATGTCTGTTTCTGCTGTGGCGTCATCGTCATGAGGATGTGAATATGAGTTCAGTTTGGGAGTGTTCGCGTAATGACATCGCCTCAGATCTTTCTGTCATTATTGCAGCGGCTGGAGTCTGGTTTTTCAGCTCGGGCTGGCCGGATATCATTGTCGCGCTGGCACTTGTTGTTTTGTTGTATCGCTCAGCGTTTCGTGTGATTGCTTCTGCCAGGGCCGAGTTGGGTAAAGCAAGTCAGGATCGTACGGCTTCTGCTACGTAGTTAATAAGAATAACGTTTAATGAGATGTTCTATAGTGTTGATAAAGTAGCTGAGTTCGTTGCTACTCTATCATCTTATAAGAAATCAAACTCATAGCTCACCATTTCGCTACCCGGATCCTTGATTTCCAGGTTGAAACTAACAGGCATGTCAGGCTGCATCTTCGCAAGCTGCTGGTTGCTGATACCAAGATATTCCTCTGCATTAAATCGTCGAGCAGCAATCGTCTGCCCACGAATATTTTCAAAACGTAATTCTAAAACAGGAAAATCCTGGGCAAAGTTTGCCTGATTAATGATTGTGACAGAAACCATCAGGGCATTTTCTGTATTCGGATGAGTGAAAATATTTTTACTGCTCAAGACAATGCTTTTTACATCTTTTGGCAGTGGAAGTTGGCAACCTACAAGATTACAAGCCTGTTGTAACCAGGGGCGTAAGTCAGAACTTTTAACCAGTTCATGGCGGTTGTAATATGTATATTGCAAAAGCCCCGCAACAATGCTCAATAAGATGCCCAGTGTTAACAGAAGGGTTCCGATAAAACCAAATCGTTTCTTGCCGTTACGACTTTCAGCGCGTAATTCAGGGGGAATAACATCGCTTAAAATTTGAGAGTCAGTGAGCGGGTTGTTGTCCTCTGTTGTTTCAGATTCGGGTGTTTCAAATGACTGGGCATGATAAGGATTTTCGGCCGTAAATACGGCCAGGCAATGACCACAGCGCACCTGTCCGTCAGCCTGGTTTAGCAGGCTTTCATCAATGCGAAAAACGGTGTGACAATGAGGGCATTCGGTTTGCATCTGCTGATATTACCGATAAAGCAGATGAAATACAAAATATCTGCTGATTTAAAAGTAGTTTAGAAAAAAAGATTATTTACGTTTGCCGCTAACCCGAATCCACTCGTCTTTTACCGCAATGGGATCTAGTTCAAACCATGGGGAGTATGCTCGAATGATTTTTTCAGATTGTGTTTCAAGAATGCCTGAAAGCACGATATCTGCACCAGGGTGACAGTAGTTTGCCAGCTGTTCTGACAGCTCAGTTAGTGGGCCGGCCAGAATATTGGCGAGGATCAGGTCGTATTTGTTATCCGGCATATCGTCGGGTAAATAAAGCGCTAATTGATCTGATACCTGGTTAGCTAGCGCATTGTCTCTGCTAGCAGTGATCGCCTGTGGGTCGATGTCGGTGCCATCGCATTGTGCTGCACCGAGGAGTAGTGCGGCAATCGCCAGTACACCTGAGCCACAGCCAAAATCCAGTATCTGTTTGCCGCTAATCTCGGCTGCATCTAGCCACTCAAGGCACAGAGCGGTTGTCGGGTGAGTGCCTGTGCCAAATGCAAGGCCAGGGTCAAGCATCAGGTTAACTGCATCAGGGGCAGGTGGTGGTATATGTTTTGGGCAGACCCAGAGGCGTTCGCCAAACTGCATCGGTTTGTAGTCATCCATCCAGGCGCGTACCCAGTCTTTGTCTTCCAGTGCTTCAACTTTCAGTTTGAGTTGCGTGCCTAATTGATTGTAAATCTGTTGCTTGAGTTGTTCGCTATCTGTATCGGCATCAAATAGCCCTGTAACTATGATGTCGTCCCATAAAGGGGTTTCACCTGGTAACGGTTCAAGTACCGGATTGTCTTCTGCATCTTTAAGGGTAACCGATAGCGCGCCGGCATCTAACAGTGCCTGTTCGGCCTGTTGATGATGGGTTATATCGGTACGAAGTATGATTTGGATCCAGGGCATATTAATATTTCAGAGCCAGGGCGATAGAGAAATAGTTCTCAGTAATTTGCTCTGGCTCTGTGTCTCTGTGTGAGCGAAAAGAGTCGTTGATCAGGATATACCCAGTTTCTTTTCCAGGTAGTGTATGTCAGTACCGCCTGCTTGAAAGTTTGCGTCAGACATAATGTCCATTTGCAGTTGGGTGTTGGTATTTATACCATCAATTACCATTTCTGAGAGTGCGCCACGCATACGTGCAATGGCAACATCACGACTATTGCCATGAACGATTAATTTGCCAATCATTGAGTCATAGTGTGGCGGTACGTTATAGCCCGAATAAATATGTGAGTCGACACGAATACCAGGACCCCCAGGAGGGTGGTAGCGAGTGATTTTGCCAGGTGAAGGCATAAATGTTTTGTGATGCTCAGCATTGATGCGACACTCGATAGCATGACCAGACAGTTTAATGTCTTCCTGTTTTAAGCGTAATGGCTCACCGGATGCGATATAGATCTGTTCTTTAATGATGTCCACGCCAGTAACCATTTCAGTGACCGGATGCTCGACCTGTGCGCGAGTATTCATTTCGATGAAATAGAATTCACCATTTTCATAAAGAAACTCAAAAGTGCCGGCACCGCGGTAATTCATTTCGATACAGGCGTTAACACAGATGCTACCGATTCGTTTACGTTGCTCATCGGTAATGTCTGGTGCGGGCGCTTCTTCAACAACTTTCTGGTTACGACGCTGCATAGAACAATCGCGCTCACCAAGGTGAACCGCATGGCCCTGGCCGTCAGACAGAATCTGTATTTCTACGTGACGGGGATGTTCCAGGTACTTTTCCATATAAACCGTGTCATTACCAAATGCCGCACCAGCTTCCGCTTTGGTGAGGGAGATTGCATTGATCAAGGCGCCTTCGGTATGTACTACGCGCATACCACGACCGCCACCGCCACCGGCTGCTTTAATAATGATGGGATAGCCAATTTCTTTGGCGATACGCAGATTGGTGTTATTGTCATCGTTGAGTGCACCATCGGAGCCGGGAACGCAGGGCACGCCAGCCTTCTGCATGGTTTCAATGGCGGCAACCTTATCACCCATGGTGCGGATACTTTCGGCGCGTGGTCCAATAAAGATAAAGCCACTGTCTTCGACACGTTCAGCAAAATCAGCGTTTTCAGAAAGAAAACCGTAGCCTGGATGTATTGCCATGGCATCGGTTACTTCTGCGGCGCTAATAATCGCGGGCACATTGAGGTAGCTCTGGTCAGAAGGCGCAGGGCCAATACAGACTGATTCATCTGCAAGGCGTACATGCTTTAGTTCGCGGTCTGCATCTGAATGCACTGCAACGGTCTTAATGCCCATTTCACGACAGGCGCGTAGAATACGCAGGGCAATTTCCCCCCGGTTAGCTATTACTACTTTTTCTATCATGGCTTTTGACTATTCAATAACAAAAAGAGGTTGGCCGAATTCCACTGGTTGGCCGTTTTCTACCAGAATGGCTTTAACGGTGCCAGATTTATCCGCTTCTATCTGGTTAAGGATCTTCATTGCTTCAATAATGCAAAGTGTGTCACCTTCAGAGACGGTCTGTCCAACTTCAGTAAATGGATTTGCTCCAGGTGAAGCGGCTCGGTAAAAAGTACCAACCATCGGCGAGGTGATTTTATGGCCTGAAATTTCTGCTTCTGCAGCGGGTGCATCATCCGCCGCCGTGGCTGCCGGGGCTGCTACCGGTGCTGGTGCAGCAAAAATTTGCTGCTGAGGAGCGGCCAGTGTGTTTTGTTGACGAGAAATCCGTACAGATTCTTCGCCTTCTTTAATTTCGATTTCAGCTACACCAGATTCATCCAGTAGCTCAATCAGTTTTTTAATCTTGCGTATATCCATTGTGGTAATACACCTTATTTATTAATCGTTTATATGTTCATGGGCCGCTAACAGGGCTAACTGGTAGCCCTGGGGACCCAGGCCAGATATCACACCGAGTGCAATATCAGAGAAATATGAGTGTTTGCGAAAATCTTCACGAGTATGCACGTTTGAAAGGTGTAGCTCGATAAAAGGAATTTTCACGGCGCTTAGTGCGTCACGTATGGCGACGCTAGTATGGGTAAAAGCTGCCGGGTTAATAATAATGAAGCGGGTATTGTCGTCCTGAGCTTGATGAATGCGTTCTACCACCTGGTATTCGCGGTTGCTTTGCAGATGATCCAGCTGGTGACCAAGGCTTTTGGCCTGCGATTCCATGTTTTCAATGATCTGGTTCAGTGTCTGGTGCCCGTAATGCTGAGGCTCACGTGTGCCGAGCAAATTGAGATTTGGGCCATTAAGAACGAGAATTTTTGCCATGAAAGTATATTTTTAGCGACTTATATTAACCTATAGCGAATTGTGCATCTAAAATAAGGGGATGTCTACAAATTATAACGAATTAGCGACAAAATCGCTGTAGATCGCCGCAAATTCCTACATAATTTGAGCTGTCTCACAGTCCTGCACGCACTGTAACGGTGCGCTTTTGCCATGTTGTCTCTGTCTGTTGATTAATGACAAAGACTAGAGAGAAGGGGCTGTAGATGGCTTTAGTCGCTTATTTAAAGTGCCAGAATTAGCTATAGGCCAGGAATGGGTAAACTTCCTGAATTATGTTGTTTCACCTGTTCGGGTGATAACGGCTGTGTCTCCTGGGGCTAATCTCATAGGGTTAGTTGTAATTTGTCAGTGTTAGCCACAGGAAAATATGACGTTAACTCACGAGATTGTAGGCACTGTAACGCAGTATAATCTGTACCGCTTTGAACAGTTGCTTGAGCAGTATAGCATTTCTCAGCAACGAGCTATCAGCTTATTACCATTACTGTTTCATGCCAATATTCCCATGCTGCCTGGATATAACGGAGTTGACGTTCCTGCAGGTATTGAAGAATATGCACCCGATGAAGAAAGCTTGAAAATTGCAGGGCATCTGTACAGTAATTTCAGTCATACCTCAGAAAATCAGCCACAAGCATCGATCAGTTCAGTGTTAATTCAGAGCTGTTTTATTACAGGTGAAAAAATTCTCTGGATTATTTATAAATCGAATCTAACGAGAGAAGATGTTGAAAAGCTAAATTATAAAACGTCAATGATTACTAAATGGCTAAGTCGTCAAGGCGTGCGGTTAAAGTATCTACTTAGTAGAGCTGATGAAATTGCCTATAACTATTATGCTAAATATGATTATCAGTATCATATTGATAAATCATTTTTTCTGGATAGATTTTATGCGGAATCTATTTTGTTGGCAGGGTTACAGTCAAGCTGGTGGTTTGAAGAGTGTGCTGATTTTTCTGATGTTGATGTATTAAATTTCACAGTTGACTGCGGTGATTTAACTGAACCGGGATCGAAGGATTATATTTCCGCATCTATCTGGAGCTTATACAATATCACTAGCAAACCGATTAGCTCATATATTGATTTGTGCTTGATTGATTACTTTGTTAATGCTCAGCAGCATTCATTTTTTTCTAGCCGATTAAAATATTGTGTATTAACAGCGGAAAAAATGAGTGAGATAGATGTTACTGATATGTATTTTGATTTTCTTAATGAAATTATAGGTGAAGATTTAAAGGGAAGATTTCATATAATAAAGGCTATAGCAAAAGATTCATGTGCTCGAATTCATAAGAATATCTATATTCATAATTTCATGTTCGAAAATAGAAACATTGATTTCCGGACGCTAAAAGAAACTCTTGATGATGTTTTTTTTCATGCAATTTCATTGTTTAGAAGGATAAAGGAAAATTTAAATCTGCGCGGTTATACATATAGTAAGTTGTCAGTTGATCTTGATTCGATTAGTTGTGGGCTGTTATCCAGGTTGCAATACCATGAGCATAAAATTAATGTAATGTATGGTGTGGGAGTGGCGGTTTGTGATCGAGTGAATTATAGCCAGAAACATTGCGGTGAAAAACTTGCGTGGGTGCTTGCGCATAATGACTATATGTTATACGCAGGGAGTAGTCTTGTTGGTTTGTCGTGCTGGGCCTATATAAACCAGTTAATTGACCATAATACCCAAGTTTCAATCACTGCTTGTGATTATAGTGTTCGGCAGATAGATGTGCTTGAAATTATTGATGTACTGGAAAATAGTATTGATTTGAATGATTTGTATAATGTAGATATAAATGGCTTTATCGATGAGCCTGTTGTGTTGACGTCTTTGCTAGTAATTGGTCATCATGTTAAAAATTATGAAAAAAAGAAACTGGACCATCTGGTGATTTATAATACAGGCGAGGTTTTTTTATATCAGTATGAAAGCTTTAATGATATTTTTGACTGGCATAGAAAAAATGAAGAGGAAGAGATTGAAGTTGCTATTTATGGGCGTTATGCAGGGATGTTTCGCGAGAAGGACAGGCGATTCTTGTCGCTGCTAGATTGACTTCTTGTGTTTTAAATATTGAACTGTTTCCGATAGGCTTCTTCAAGTGTCTGTGATCTGTCTCTGTAGCTAATAGGCTCGCCAACTATGATTGTGATTTCAAGATTTTTTTTATTATTTTTTATGGAGTCCATCAGAATGCTGTTGGCATTGTCCTTGATAAAAACCGGTAATATCATCAAGCGGTTTTTCATTGCGATAATCTGAGAGCCTTCTTTGAAAGTTGATAATGCGTCCTCTGTTTTGTTGCGGGTTCCTTCAGGGAATATGCTAATTGAGTCGCCGCGGTTAACGCCTTCCTTGATTTCCTTGAAAAAGGAACTCATCTGCTTTGATTCACGGTCAAGCAATATTGTGCCGGCATTACGTGTAAACATACCGAAAAAAAATGAATTGTAGAGTTCTTTTTTTGAAATCCATAGGCTATGAATGCCCTTGCCTTTCATTGCAGATTCAATGATTAATGGATCAATAATGCTTCGATGATTGGATGCAATCAGGTACTGTGCGCCCTGTTGTATGTTTTCAACGCCCTGGCTTTTGATGTTGATATTCAAATAAGATAGTAATGTCTCAGAGTACTCTAGACGTAGCTGATTTTTGACGTTGTTGTCACGAGCTTTACGAAGTCTGAAGCCGAATTTATTAGTCAGGAAAAGCGCATACAGAGCTGACTTGATTTGATGTAATGTCAAAGAAACTTACCGCATAAAATGAAACATATATATAAAGGCGGCGCATGATAGCACTCTCTAGGGCTATTTCACATAATTTAAGTTAACAAACGCGCTGCTTAAACTAATTATTCGATGAGCTGTTATTGAAGGTGCTTCGAGTATTGAGAGGTTTATTGCTTAAGCAGAGGTAAAATGATTTCCTTGACCTGCTGTTTACTCAGCTCGCCGATGTGGGTTAGTGAAATTTTTCCGTCGCGCGAAATAAACGCTGTGAATGGCAATGCACCAATATGATTGCCGTATAGGCGAGTTAATTCGATGCCTGCGTATTCAGCAGCAAATAGCGGATAATTGACTCCCAGTGTGTCAGCAAAGTCCTGTACCGAATCCTGGTCATCCAGGGCAATTCCGATGATTTGCAAACCCTGGCTGCCGAATTCATCTTGTAATTCTATGAATGCAGGCATTTCCTTTTTACAGGGAGGGCACCAGGTAGCCCAGAAATTGACCATTAATACCTGATCTTGCCAGCTGGCAGGCGTTCTTAGCTGGCCCTCTGTGTCCTGCAGTTCAAAATGCGGTGCTTCGGTGCCAATAACTTCATTATTAACCGCTTTTGGGATAATTGGCGGCAGTTGTCGTTGATCCTGTTGCAGGTAACGTTGCAGGGCGAATCCGGCACCACCGGCAATAATAATAATCAGGGCAAACGATATGATATTTTTCATGGGTACTCGATAGTCTTTTCGGTCTTATATCTGGCGATTAGAATTTAATGACATTTACCTAGGGTATTAGTGCCTGTTTGATGTGGTTTGCAAACTTGTCAGCGGGCATAAAACCAACCACACGATAAGCTTTCATTTCATTGCCCTGCGTGTCATAGAACATAATTGCTGGTGGGCCAATGATATTGAAGTGCTCATAAAGTGCTTTGTCTTGTGCATCATTCGGTGTGACATCGGCCTGTAACAGGATGCTGTTGCTCAGAATCTTTTGTACTTCGGGATCAGTGAAGGTAAAACTTTCCATTTCCTTACAGGAAATGCACCAGTCGGCATAGAAGTCCAGCATCACTGTTTTGTTCTGCGCCTTAGCTTCGTCAAGTGCCTTATTCAGTCCATCGACGCCTTTGACTTGTTTAAATTCCAGGTGACCGGATTCGGCAACCGCTGAGCTGCTGCCCAGGCCCTTAAGTGGTTGCAGCATCTGCTGGCCACCAGAAGCCACGCCGAGCATCAGGATCACACCGTAAATCAGTAAAACTAGTCCGAAACCTTTCCAGAGCTTGGTCCAGCCGGTAGCTTCTGCCTTGAGGGTTTCCAGTGCACCCATATAAATCGCGGAGACGATTAGCAGAATCGCCCACAGTACCATAGTAACCTGGGCTGGTAATATGCGTTCCAGCATCCAGATTGCGACACCGAGCATCATCACGCCGAATGCGGCTTTAACCGCATCCATCCAGTCTCCCGCGCGAGGTAATAACTTACCTGCCGATGTTCCGATAGCAATCAGCGGTGCGCCCATACCCATGCTGAGTGCAAACAATGCGGTACCACCTAGCAGGGCATCGCCAGTCTGGCTAATATAAATTAGTGCGCCAGCCAGAGGTGCAGCTACACAAGGGCCTACGATTAGAGCAGAAAGCAAACCCATAATGGCTACACCCAGCAAGGTGCCACCTTGTTGACGGTTGCTAATTTCAGTAAGTCGGCTCTGGATTGCATTTGGCATCTGGATGTCGTAAAAACCAAACATCGATAATGCCAGCAGAACAAAGACAATGGCAAAACTGGTCAGTACCCAGGGGTTTTGCAGCATGATCTGTATGTTGTCTCCACCCAGTGCTGCCAGTACACCTGCTGCGGTGTAAGCCACGGCCATGGCAAGCACATAGACAAGTGATAGAGTAAATGCACGTCCTGTCGTGATATCCTTACCCTGGCCAATAATGATGCCAGAAAGAATCGGGATCATTGGAAAAATGCAGGGTGTGAAAGCGAGTAATAAGCCGAATCCGAAAAAGCTAAGAATGGTCAGCAGGGTGCTACCTGTGCTGAGTGAAGCGGCAATTTGATCCTGTTCTGAAACGGGTGAAGGTATGGTTGGTGCGCTAAGAGTTGCTGCCGCCGCATCACTAACTGGGTTGATATCCAGTGAGATGGTTTTACTAATGGGTGGGTAACAAATACCAGAAATTTCGGAGCAGCCCTGGTACTTGACCTTGAAACTGGCATTTTTGATCCCATCTTTAACATTGTCGACGGCAGTAGAGATAGTTGCCTTATGATGGTAAACGTAAATGTCGCCAAAAAACTCATCATGTTTGAGTTCACCCGGTTCAGCAACAAAATTTGAAGTTTTAATATTGTTATCTACAGCTTGTATTTTGGACTTGTCACGATATAGATAGTGGCCATCTGCAATCACCCATTCGGCAAATACACGTCCGTTTTCAGACCAGGTCTTAAGCTGGAAAGCCTGTTCAGGGTCAAGGATGTCGTCTCCACCACCCAGGCCAAGCTCATCATTCAGGCCACCTGCGGCGCTAAATGGGGATTCAGCCAGAGTTGGCTGGCTGAACAGGGCGCACGCAAGCAGTGCGATTTGAATAAAACGTTGTATCAGAAATGGCATAACAGGGACACTCTAGGTATTTTGTTTGTTTGACACTGTAGAACTTTATAGTTCCTCAGGGCTCCTATCAGGAGCTGTACTGTCATTATTATTATGTATTGCACTTAAGGCTTTCTTAAGATGTGTAATACTGGGCAACATTACGTTTTTTATGAATTCAGCGCAACCGGTGAACTTAATTTGCATCACCGGTTACGCTACAGGTACTCAATATGATTAGATTCTGGCCACTTTTATTCCTTATTATTCCCATTATCGAAGTCTACTTTCTAATAGAAGTCGGTGGCATTATTGGCGCGGGCTGGACTATCCTGCTGGTCGTGCTAACGGCTATCGTGGGGGTTAATTTATTACGGCAACAGGGTATCAGTACACTGTTAAGGGCTAACCAGGTCATGTCGCAGGGGCAAATACCCGCCATGGAAATGATGGAAGGCCTGTTTCTGGCGGTTGGTGGGGCGCTGTTGATTACCCCGGGCTTCTTCACTGATGCGATTGGTTTTATCTGTCTGATCCCCCTGACTCGCCGTGGAATTATTCGTTATTTACTCTTGAATTCTGCAATTCGATCCTCATATACCGTTCATCAAGAATCCAGGGAGCAGCGAGGTCCAAGGACAATTGATGGTGAATGTCACAGAGAAGACTGATTTCAGACTAGATTCTGTGGCTTTACTTGACTCGCTGTAACCCATGACTATCATTAGCACTCATAAAGCGAGAGTGCTAAATACAACTTTTTGAGGAACTTAAACTAATGAATATTCGCCCATTACAAGACCGAGTGGTCGTAAAGCGCATGCCTGAAGAAACCACCAGTGCTGGTGGTATTGTGATTCCTGATTCGGCGACTGAAAAGCCATCTCGAGGAGAAGTTCTGGCAGTTGGTAACGGCAAGGTAAACAACAATGGTGATGTTCGTCCATTAGATGTAAAAGCAGGCGATCAGGTACTGTTTGGAAAGTACGCAGGCACAGAAGTTAAAGTTGATGGTGAAGAAGTGCTGATTATGCGCGAAGAAGACATCCTGGGTGTATTTGAAGGCTAGGCTGAATTTAATGACAGGGTGTGCTGTTATCTCCGAATATTTTTGTCGGGGATTCAGTGAATACCAAAAGCTTGACTCCCGACAAAAGTATTCGGGAATGACAGTTAAAGACACCCGCTTCATATTTAAAGAATTAATTACGAGGATATAAAACATGGCTGCAAAAGAAGTACGCTTTGGAGATGACGCGCGTAGTCGCATGATTAACGGTGTAAATATACTGGCTAACGCAGTAAGAGTAACACTGGGCCCTAAAGGTCGTAACGTTGTATTAGATAAATCTTTCGGTGCACCTCACGTAACGAAAGACGGTGTGTCCGTTGCAAAAGAAATTGAGCTTGAAGATAAGTTCGAAAATATGGGCGCACAGATGGTTAAGGAAGTTTCTTCTCAAACCAATGATGTAGCAGGTGATGGTACTACAACGGCAACCGTATTGGCGCAAGCAATTGTACGAGAAGGCATGAAGTCAGTTTCTGCAGGTATGAACCCAATGGATCTGAAACGTGGTATCGATAAAGCGGTTTCAGTTGCGGTTGAAGAGCTGAAGAAATTGTCTAATGAGTGTTCATTAGAAGATGGTTCAATTGCTCAGGTAGCGACTATTTCTGCAAACTCAGATAAATCGGTGGGTGATATTATTGCAGAAGCAATGGAGCGTGTAACAACCGAAGGTGTTATCACTGTTGAAGAAGGTACCTCGCTGGAAAATGAACTGGATGTGGTAGAAGGTATGCAGTTTGAGCGTGGCTACCTGTCGCCTTACTTCGTGACAGATCAGCAAAGCATGACAGCTGAACTCGAAAACCCATTTATCCTGTTATTTGACAAGAAAATCTCTAACATCCGCGATCTGCTACAGATTCTTGAAGGTGTTGCAAAATCAAGTCGTCCACTGCTGATTATTGCAGAAGATGTTGAAGGCGAAGCACTGGCCACATTAGTTGTCAACAGCATGCGTGGTATTGTTAAAGTGGCTGCAGTTAAAGCACCTGGCTTTGGTGAGCGTCGTAAGGCAATGCTGCAGGACATCGCAGTGTTAACTGGTGGTGTGGTTATTTCTGAAGAAGTTGGCCTGTCGCTAGAGAAAGCAACCCTGGAAGATCTTGGTCAGGCTAAGAAAGTAACCGTAAACAAAGAAATAACCGTTATCGTTGATGGCGGTGGTAGCAAAGCGGATATCGAAGCACGTGTTGCGCAAATTGATGCACAGATGAAAGAGTCTACTTCTGAGTACGACACAGAAAAACTACAGGAGCGTAAAGCGAAACTGGCTGGCGGTGTTGCCGTTATCAAGGTGGGTGCAGCGACTGAAGTTGAAATGAAAGAGAAGAAAGACCGTGTTGATGATGCATTACATGCAACGCGCGCAGCGGTTGAAGAAGGTGTGGTACCGGGTGGTGGTGTTGCGTTAATCCGTGCATGTGCTGCGATTGATGGCCTGACAGGTGATAACCATGATCAGGACGTTGGTATCGCGATTGCCAGACGTGCGATGGAAGAGCCTCTGCGTCAGATCGTATCGAATGCAGGTGAAGAGGCCTCCGTTATCCTCAATAAGGTGGCAGAAGGCGAAGGTAACTTCGGTTATAACGCGGCCACTGATGAGTTTGGCGATATGATCGAGATGGGTATCCTGGATCCAACCAAGGTAGCTCGTTCTGCGCTGCAAAATGCAGCCTCTGTATCAGGACTGTTAATTACAACTGAATGTATGATTACAGACATTCCCGGTGATGCAGCGCCTGATATGGGCGGCATGGGCGGCGGCATGGGTGGCATGGGCGGCATGATGTAAATCATCCTCCAGCACCCTGTTGCGATAGAACCCGGCTTACGAAAGTGGCCGGGTTTTTTTGTGGGTGTTTTGTAAGTATGGGCAGGTAGGAATTGTGAAGGGGTGGTTTGGGTGTCCTGGAGTTGTGCTGAAGTTGTGGAGTTGGGTTTTGATTAGAGGACGAATGAATGCATTAATTAGAGGGGTATTATGAAACGTCATTGCCGAATGCCTTTGTCGGGGATCCAGCTGTTTTTTTATTTACACCTTCTAGTTATAACAGGAGCAAGCTGGGTGTCCAGTTAAAGAAGACTTAAGAAGGTGAAAAATAAGATGATTAACAAATTCTAAAAATTGCAGATCGCATCCTGCAAATTGCAATAGTGTTGCAGTCTGCAATCATAATAGTAGTGTTGATAGCTCTGTTTTCATGTAAGTTATTGAAATATTGATATATTTTATTTCTGGCACGGGCTCTGCAATATATCAGGTAATCTCAAAAGGCGGTTAGCCAGATGGGGAAAAGTTACCAGAGCAACAAAACTGGAATTGATTTTAAGTTTTAATAAAGCAACCACGCTGATGCTTAGATGCAGGGATTAGCATCGCTCTTTTTATTAAATAGTCTGCTAAAGTTGACTATAGAGATGCCCACTGTGATTGAAGGGCATGGCGGCTGGATCTGGATAGTATCCATTCCGTAGTACCAGGCAGGAGTCTACAGGATCATTCATCCAGGGAAGGCTGACCTGATATTGAACCAGTTTATTTTTTATATAATGCAACCACGCTGATGCATAGGGACAAGGAATAGTCCCGCTATTTTTATTCCGGAAGGCCAGCTTATCAAGCTGGCCTTTTTATTTTCTTAGCCGTTTTACTTCTATAGCTGACAGGCTAAAGCTTTCGTATCAGGTCATTATCAATGAAGCTATCGAGAAAGCTCAAGCCATAACTTGAGTTGCTATTGTCGCCATGATTACGGTAACAGATACGCGCCTGTGCATGGTGTATGTCCTCATTCTTTACCTGTACATCCAGTTCAACAGTTTCATTCAGCTCAAAACTATCCTGGCTCTGGAAGCATAGCCCGCCTCGACTGATATTGAGTACTTTGTATTCTGTTTGTTGTTTCTCAGTCGGCCGCTTTATCAGGACGCTACCATCGTTTATTGCGGTTCTATCTTCACGTTGCTGCATTTTTATGTCCCCTGGGGAGTTAGGCATTTATTTATTGTTTGCGCAGTGTTTCTTATCAGATTTATGTAATGCTCTTCACCTTCGGGTATCTGAGAGCCCAGAGGATCGAGTGGTGCTAGTTTAACGCGAGTACTCTGGCTGATAACAGAGACTAGCGAAGGAATATTGGGTGGTTCATAGAATATACAGCGAATGTTTTCATCTTTAACTTTCTGTATCAAATAACTCACTCGCTTGATGCCAGGGCTGTGTTCAGCACCACTGGTAACAAAATGCGCTTCATTTAACCGGTTTTCATGTTCGAAATACTGGTAAGCATCATGATAAACCAGAAAGGCTGTATTGCGATGTGGCTTCAATAATTGCAAATTTTCCTGTTTAACGGCGGTTAGTTTTTGGATGAGCTGTTGTAGATTCTGCTGATAAAAAAGTGCGTTTTCAGGGTGTGCTTCGGACAGGTACTGTGAGATATAGGTTGAGACGGCTATTGCATTTTCGATAGATAACCAGATATGTCCGTCATAATCGCTATGCTCAGAGTGTTTTGAGTGTTCTGAAGTGGCATGTTGATGAGAATCTATGCTGCGAAGCTCTAGTTTATGAAGTCCAGGCACTTTACTCAGTTCAATAAATTTTAGCTTGTCAGAAGTGGCTTGTAGCTGCTGAGCGAAGCTCTCAATATGGCTGCTGGCAAAGATAAACAGTTGTGCCCGAGCTAACATGCGTTTTTGCGAGGGGCGTAGCTGAAAGTGATGGGGGGACTGGTTATTGTTTAGCAGTAGCTCGGTCTGGTGAAGCTCGCCGCTTATCTGGCTAACCAGTGAATGCAGGGGTTTGGTGCTGACGACGATGTGAGTAATCTGCGAAAACGCACTAGGCGAGAGAAACAGTAGCAGCAGGCAGATGAGTCGGCGTGAAATATGGCTGGTTAACATAGGTTTATGGTATGGTTAGCGGTCGGAATACTGAAGTTTACAGATCAAATCTTTTCGGTCAATCGTGGAGCCTATGGGGTCGTATTTAATTAAGGCAGAGCATCTGGCTTTGCAGATAAATCAGAGAAAAATTCTCGATGATATTAGCCTGTCGATTGAGCCAGGTAAAATTGTGACACTGATTGGCCCGAATGGTTCAGGAAAGACTTCACTGGTCAGGGTACTGCTTGGTTTATTGAAGGCCGATAGTGGTCAACTGTTGCAAAAGTCGGATCTGGTAATAGGCTATATGCCACAGAAAATGCATATTGACCCGGTGCTGCCGATAACGGTTCGACGATTTCTTACCATGGGCATTAAAACACAACTGTCAGAAGTCAGTTCTGTGGCACAGAGTCTAAATGTTGAAAGCCTGCTGGATCAACCAGTGCAATCGATTTCCGGCGGGGAATTACAGCGGGTTTTATTAACTCGCGCACTACTCAGAAAGCCAGATTTACTGGTGCTTGATGAGCCTGCACAGGGTGTTGATATTGTTGGGCAGCAGCAGTTATATCAGTTGATTGCCAGAATACGTGATGAGTATGGTTGCGGTGTTCTGATGGTTTCACATGATCTGCATCTGGTAATGGAAGCAACGGATCACGTGTTATGTCTTAATAGTCATATATGTTGTACTGGACACCCGGAAGCGGTGAGTCAGCATCCAGAATACCTTAAATTATTTGGTACATCTCTCGATGGCATGGCAGTTTACACCCATAACCATGACCACACCCATGAGTTTGCTGACGAGTGTTTAGAGCACAAACATGACAATGACGGGTGCAATCATGGATGAGTTTATTGTCAGGGCGCTGTTGGCGGGATTACTGGTGGTGCTGGTATCAGGGCCGATGGGCTGTGTAGTGGTATGGCGACGCATGGCCTACTTTGGTGATGCATTAGCACACTCCGCCCTGCTGGGAACGGCACTGGCGCTGATGCTGGATTTAAATCCGTTATTCGGGGTCAGCCTGATTGGTTTTGTGATTAGCTTTCTGCTGATTCAGTTACAGGCAAAACGGGATCTTTCCAGTGATACGATACTGGGTATTTTATCTCATGGTGCTTTGGCTGCAGGTTTGATTATGTTGGCAATCATACAGTCACAGGGGCAGGGTGTTAATCTTATGGCTTACCTGTTTGGTGATGTATTATCCGTTAGCTGGGAATATATTGGCTGGCTTGCACTGATGAGTGCGGTGATTCTTGTTATCGTTAGTCGTATGTGGTCATCGATTTTATCGATTGCAGTACATGAAGAGCTGGCCCGCAGTGAAGGAATAAACGTTGATCGAGTGCGCCTGATTTTTATGTTGATGATGGCACTACTTATTGCAGTCGCTATGAAAGTGGTAGGTATCATATTAATTACCGCCTTATTGATTGTGCCTGCTGCAAGCGCTAGACGCTTTGCAAGGTCACCTGAGTCTATGGCATTGATTGCGATGGTCTTCGGTGTGTTATCCGTGATATCAGGAGTTATGGCATCTATGCAGTGGGATACCCCGGCGGGGCCATCCATCGTGTTTGCGTCTGTATCATTATTTTTTATCAGTAGACTGATCGGCTGGATGCGTGGCGTCGCCTGAATCGTTAATTCGTCATAAACGTTTGAGATTTAGAGATTCAAATCGGATAACCCAGATGTTTACATATAGCTTCACGGGACAGTTGCGCCAGTTGCTTACGAGAAGAATCATCGGCATCGATTATATGGGCGTCTATTGGTGTTAGAAAATCCAGTTCAACCAGCAGTGGTTTTGACTGTATCAGGCCAAGTACTGAATCGATAAATGTCATATCATCAATATAGGGTACCTGTTTATTAATGCTATCACCATAGGGGTAGCGCAGGGCTATTGGCTGGATTTTAACCTTGGCATCAATTGCGGCCTGTAATAGACGGCCGTGAAAATTTCTAACATAGCTTCCATCGGTTGTTGTACCTTCCGGAAAAACCACCACACTACCACCACTTTGTAGACACTCAATGATCTCCAGCATTGATTTCTGTGAAGCACCCGAAGCGCCCCGTTGAATGAAAAGTGTACCGGCCTTATGAGATAGCCAGCCAATGACGGGCCATCGCCTGACCTCGGCTTTTGAAAGAAAATGTAAAGGCCTCTGAGAAGCCAGTACCGGAATATCAAACCAGGAAATATGATTCATCACATAGAGCGTTGCTTCATGATTAGCCTGGCCGCGAACACTGATTTTTGCTTTGAAAATATTGCAGAGAGATCGGTTCCACCAGGTAAATAAAGCAGAAGCCCGTTTTTGTCGATGAATACCGCGCTGTAAAAAAAATAGTGCAAGTAAGGCGCCCATGACTAAATGGAAAAACAGCCGAAAGATTTTCCAGATTAGTAGTGACTGGCTGGAAGATGGTAACGTGTTGTTATTTTCTTTCATGCATTATAGATTTAGTTAAAGCGCATGGATAAGTCGAGCGCTTTAATGTCTTTGGTCAGGGAGCCTGTTGAAATATAGTTGACGCCGGTTTCTGCAATTTCACGAATAGTCAGTAGCGTGACATTGCCTGATGCTTCCAGTTCTACCTGTTTGTCAGTTAATGCGACTGCCTGTTGTAATAGTGGAATATCAAAATTATCGAGCATAATGCGATCAGGTTTTGCAGCAAGTGCCTGATGTAGTTCGTCTATGCTTTCAACTTCTACTTCTACCATAAGTTCTGGATTATTGGCGCGAGCAGTTTCAATAGCATCGGCAATACTGCCAGCGGCCATTATATGGTTTTCCTTGATTAAAATGGCATCATATAAGCCAACGCGGTGATTGTGGCAGCCACCACAGCTGACTGCGTATTTCTGCGCGATGCGTAATCCGGGTATGGTTTTACGTGTGTCAAGCACCTTAACCTCTGTGCCTTTTACTGCTTCTGCATATTCTGCGGCACGAGTTGCGGTACCAGAGAGTGTCTGCAGGAAATTCAGCGCGGTACGCTCGCCAGTTAATAGCGCACGGGTTGATCCACTCAACGTACAGATTGTCTGATTAGCTTCTACCTGATCACCATCGTCGACATCCCATTCAATGAATATCTGTGAATCGAGTTGTGCAAATACTTCTTCAAACCAGTCTATTCCACAAATAATGGCAGGCTCTCTTGCAATAACAGTGGCCAGACTGAAATCATCTTCAGGAATCAGTTGTGCAGTGACGTCGCCGCTTCCAACATCTTCTTTCAGGGCATTATGTACTGATTCTTCAATATAGCTATGGGGTATTTGCATAATAGTGTGTTATTGCTCGGTGCTTCAGGAGGTACTACTAGTTTAAGCTATCTGCGTAATGAAACAAAGTATGGGTTTATTTATGGGGTGTCGTAAGCCAGCCTTAAACCGGCAAACATATGTCTCTGATGTGGTTGGTAAAAATTACGAAAAGTGGCGCGTTTTATTTCAGGTCGGGTATGTTCGCTGCCGCCTTTTAGCAGGTAATGGTTCTTATCAAACCAGGGTTTTGAATATTCGTTATAAGGGAATGGTTTGAAGCCATCATAAGGAAAAAAAGTATTGTCACACCACTCCCAACATTGTGCTGTCTGGGTGAGTATTTCCTGATATGCCGCAATTTCCCATTCATGCTCATGGGGAAGGCGTGCACCTGCAAAACTGGCGTAAGCCAGAGCTTCATAATGACTTAGTCCGTACACTGCATTATCGGCAATCAGGCTAAATGGCCCATCCTGATTAATGCCGTACCATTGCGATTTTGCGTTTTGTCGCCAGTGTTCAGGCTGTTGTATATTCTGATTGTCTTTCCATTGCCAGCCGGCATCGCTCCAGAATTCGGGGTTCTGATAGCCGCCCTGTTCAATAAAAAATAAATACTCGGAATTGGTGACGGGGAGTGATGAAATATAACAGTCATTTATTGTTATGTTGTGAACAGGTAGTTCATTATCATAGGCGAGTGGTTTCTCACCGCCCACCTGATATTCATCCGCTTTTATCTGGGTAATATTCTTGCGAGCAGGCAAAGCTTTAAGTATCTGTTCAGGTTGGTAATTTCCCTTATCCTTTCTGATCTGAATCTGGTTCAAAATCATTTGAATAGTTTCGTAATGTTGTGCGTAATGTTGAATAATAAAATTTTGAATATATTCGTCTTTGAAAAGTGGGTGATCACTGACAGGTGGAATCATTTCCATCAGCAACATAGCATTGTCATCCTGCTGTTGTTGTATCTCTTCCAGTAGTGTGTTTACAGGAGGTAATCGAGGACCGCGTTCTGGTTTTGGGCAATTCGCAGGAATATATAATGAGGTGTCTTTTGTGTACTGGTCGTCATTAAGAATTACTTGATGCAACCAGTAATTCTCAATAAACATCGTATGGCCCAGGTGCCAGCCAGCAGGACTAAGGTCGTGATGATACTGCAGTCTATAGTGGATATCGCTCATTCCTTCAAAAACTTTTTTTATTTTATTCTGAATAGCACGAAGGCGTATCATAGTGGTTAAAGATGTGCTCATAGATTGATGGTCTCAGCAGGCATATGAGGTTGCAGGCTAATAACACTGTAATCTGTGATTTTTAACCAGGTGTTTTCTGAATTCAGTGGCTCGGATGTAATTATCTGATTGTTGTCGCCAAACTCTGTATTAGCAGAAGTGTAGTAAAGCGTTGGGCATAAACCATTAACGGCATATTTAATTGCATAAATAGATGTGCCATCACTGATTGCAATATTGAGTAATGCGCGATCAGTTTTAATGAGGTCTTTAATGATGCTGACGCAGCTCGCTAAAGCCTCTTGAGGTGGCTGTGATTCCAGTAATTGCATTAACAGCGCAAAAATATATTCGGAGTCAGTGTTGCCTTGTATTAAATAGCTGAAAGGTTCTTCTAATTGCTCACGTATTGCGTGTTGTGTTTTTCCCCTGAAATTATAAATATATCCATTATGGATAAAGCTCCAGTGGCGATAAATAAATGGCTGTGTATTTTCTATTGAAAGTCCAAGACCCGGAGTAGCGCTGCGGATATACGCCAGCCATAAAGGTCTGCTGAGTGAGTGCGAGAGGTCGCTAAGATTTGCATCATTCCAGACGGGTAGCGTGTGGCGGTAACATCTGGCATCGGTATGTCCGGAGTTATACCATGCAAATCCATAGCCATCGGCGTTTAAATTCGTTTCACGTAATTCTTTAGGATTCCATGCCTGTTTTTCCAGGCTGTGTTCTGGATCCAGAAATAACGAGGATAAAAGGATTTCATCACCAAGGTAGGCGAGTAATCGACACATAATGTAATTCGCAGTGTAATATTTTTATGATTCAATGTTAGCATATAGGTCAGTTCAAAAAAAATTCTTATGAATGTTTCTAGAATCTAATTTTAGTTATGTTCGTAAATTACTGAAAACAAAGCGTTGAGGTGTTGTGGTAGCCAGACAAATTAAAGAAATAAAAATAAAGAGGATATGATTATGGATTGTCGAGCCGTATCTGAGGTTAAGGGCTGTATCTATATTGAGCAGTCTAGACAGCAAAATACACTGGAGCAAGATATAAAGCAGGGCTTAATGGAGATACCTAGAAGCTTACCTCCTAAATATTTTTACGATGAGCGTGGCTCATTGTTATTCGATAAAATTTGTGAAACAGATGAATATTATCCAACGCGAGTTGAATCAGAATTGCTGGATCAATACGCGCTCGACCTGATTAAACAGGCTCACCCCGCGCATATTCTTGAGTTTGGTAGTGGCACCAGCCGGAAAACCCATCATCTTATTCAGGCTTGCGAGAAGCAGGGCGTACAGTGTAAATATTTACCTTTTGATGTTTGTGAAGAAATGTTGCATCAGGTTCGAGATGAATTTATGCAGCAGTACCAGTGGCTGGATGTGGTTCCGCTGGTAGGCGATTACACTGCGGGTCTTGAAAACTTGCATCGTCCTGAAGGTGCCTGTATGTATGTGTTTCTGGGTAGTAGCATTGGTAACTTTAGTCAACAGGAAGCACGTAAATTTATTCATGAAGTGTGTCAGTGTATGTACCCTGGAGATACATTATTGCTGGGTGTAGATCGAGTTAAAAATAAGCAAGTGTTACACCAGGCATATAATGACGCAGATGGTGTGACCAGTGAGTTTAATCTGAATTTATTGAAAGTACTTAATTACCAGTTAAATGCAGATTTTGATCTGCAGAAATTCAAACATAAAGCGATTTATAATGCACTGCAACAACGAATTGAAATGTATCTGGTTTCACAACAGGCGCAGAGTGTAAGCCTGAATGCAATAGGCGAGACCCTGGAGTTCAGCACCGGTGATCAGATTTTGACAGAAGTTAGCCATAAATATCACTATCAGCAGGCCGAGTCTCTGCTAACTGATGCAGGATTGCATATACTTAGGCATATTGAACCTGATAATGCCTGGTTTTCGTTGGTGCTGGCTAAAAAATAACTGATTGCCAGACAGCTGGGCCTGCTTGTAGGATAAAATTATTCATGCCGGTAAAAACTCCGCAGAGCCTTGAAGACTGGCAGTCTTTGCTGGCTGATCAGCATTTGCCCATTCTGGAAAGAACCAGAAATCAGATACAGAAAATAATGGCTAATCCGCATCTCTCGATTACTATGTATGCGGACCCTATTCATTATGATGCAGGTTTCTGCGCTGAAATATTTCGAGAAGTTAATCTACAGCGGTCAAAGGCCGATAAACTACCGTTGACTACCCTTGCAAGTGCCTTGTCTCATTTTGGACAATCGGCATTTAAGTCATATGTTAGTCAGTGTCAGCTACTTGAAAAGCTGGGTCTAGCGCCACTAAACCTGCAAGGCTATTTGCGTACGATGCAACAGGCCTGTCATGCGGGGCTGCAGGCGCGAGACTGGTCGCAGCAACGAAATGTGGTACAGCCTGAAGAGCCTCAGCTGGCAGCACTCATGCAGAGCATTACCGAGCTTATGTTATGGTGTTATGGTGATGATGTAATGCCTAGAGTTGAGGAACTTTACTATATTAAAAAACTTGAATTACAGGAGGCTTCTCAGCAAGTACTGGGTTGTACTCTAAAGCAGTTGGGCAGTGTGCTGGCAGAGAAATGGGTATTACCCGAAATGGCGTCTGAAGGGTTAAGTACACGAGAAGATGATTTTACTCTGGCTACGGGGGTCTCACTGGCTTATGAAATGAGCCGCGTGGTGAGTGTTAACTGGTACGGCGAGCGCCAACAGAAAATGTTTTCACGTATTGCGCATTATAAAGGAAAGGCGGATGGTGAAATAGAGCGACGAATTCACCTAAATGCCGTTGCGATGACAGAAGAAATACAGGCTCATGGATATGAGCCGCCAGCCAGACTGTTACCACAGCTTGCCGATGATCAGTATGTCTATACACAATATCAAATTAACAAGACACCGGCTAAGCAAGCAGTGTCACAAAGTGTAAAACCTGAAAATATAAAGGAGGTGCCACAAATAAAGCAAGAATTGCCTGCGTCGCCAGCTCGGCAGGAAAAAGTGTCCAGTGTTGAAATAAATCAACCTGAGAAGACGCCACCACGGGAAAAGTTGAAGATGAATCAGGCGTTAATTGAGCGACCACAGAATTCAAGCGTTCCCAGCAAACAGATAAAATCAAAACAGCCAGTTGCTTCATCGAAGCCTGAGGTACTTAAGCAGCAGAATAAGGTCCCAGCCAGATCTGTGGATACCCCCCCGGTTACACCCGAAGCCGTTAAACCAGAAGTGGTTAAATTTTCTCCACAGTTAGTCGTTGCAATTAAACAGTTTAACCAGAAAGTTGAGGCGGCGGAACCAGCCCACAACCTGATTGAGCAAGCGGTAAAAATGTGTCTCTTATGTGGTGTGGATCGGAGTAAGTTTTTTGTAAAAATCCCGAATAAAGAAATTCTTGCTTCCAGGTATTTCGCAGAACAGAAAAACATTGAAAGTCTGGGTGCTATGAAAATCAACATAGATAAACCAAATCTGTTCAGATTGTTAATGGAAAAGCCACGTAATTTGTTTCTGAATGAAAATAATCAAGTGAAATACTTGAAGTCAGTGCCTGAACAGATTCGACTGTTGCTGGGCGGCAAGCAATTTTTCGCAACGTCTATTTTTGTAAATAATCATGCAATGGGGTTAATGTATGCAGATAAACTTCACGATAAGTTAACTGAAGATGAATACAAACAGTTTCTGGCGGTATGTAAATTATTGAGTAAAGGAATTGTGCAGTCTGCTCATAATAAGAAAAAGTATGAGGCCGCCGAAGCATAAAAATTTATCGCTTCGGTGTTCTAAATAAAAAGACTAAAGTGCTTTTATATATATTTTTGAATTGCGTTGTGCGTTATACATGTCTCGACGTTGTACGGGTATCTCGTCGAGTTTGCCCTCAATAAAACCTTTCTCAATAAACCAGTGGGCAGTATGTGTCGTCAAGATAAACAGGCGTGTAATCTGTTTTTGCAGGCATTCCTGTTCGATATGTTGCAGTAGTTCATTGGCACGACCCTGCCTCTGATAGTCGGGGTGTACCGCCACACATGCCAGTTCAGCGCAGTGCTTGTCATAAGGGTATAATGCTGCACACGCGATGATCATTCCATCACGTTCGATGATAGTAAACTGTTCGATTTCCAGTTCCAGTTGTTCTCTTGAACGATGTACCAGTACATTTTGCTCCTCAAGTGGCTGGATTAATTCCAGAACACCACCAACATCATTGATATTCGCCTGACGTAAACCTTCGTAAGTATCTGTGGTGATCATAGTGCCACTACCATCACGCGTATAGAGTTCGAGTAACAATGCACCATCCGTTTTATGGCTGATTAGGTGTGTGCGACGTACGCCATTTTTACAGGCTTTAATGGCGCTGTTGAGATGCAGCTGGCTCAGTTCGTCATTAACCTGCTTGATGTAGAGTGCTTCTGCCTGAGACAGATTAAGCTGATGAACCAGTTGCTGGTGTTCGTTTTTAACACCATCCTGAGGCATCATAAAAATCAGTTTGTCTGCGTTCAGTGCGGAAGCGACTGAGGTGGCAACGTCTTCAGCTCGACAGTTAAAAGCTTCTCCACTGGGGCTGAAAGCAATTGGTGAAAGTAATACAATATTATTTAGCTCAAGTTGTTGTTGAATCGCCTCGTTATCGATTTTACGAATGTCACCAGTGAACCCAAAATCTATACCATCTCGAATGCCATAAGGCCGAGCAGTAATGAAATTTCCGGAGATGACACGCAGTGACGCACCTGACATGGGTGTGTTAATTAGCCCCATGGATAATTGTGTTTCAATGTTTACACGCACCTGTCCAACCGCCTGTTCAACGCCGGTTAGGCTTTCTGCTGTGGTGATGCGCCAGCCGTTATGAAAGCTGGACTCTAAATTGAGCAGCTTCAGCTGTTGTGCAATCTGTGGGCGAGCGCCATGTACCAGAATCAGTTTTACGCCGAGACTATTCAGCAGAGCAATGTCGTGAATAAGGTGAGGAAAACCAGCATGGTTAATGGTTTCCCCTGAAATATAAATGACAAAGGTGCGGCCGCGATGGCTATGGATATAGGATGATGATCCGCGGAACCAGTCGACGTATTGTTGTTGGGGTGAACTCATGTAAAACCTGTTGTGCTTATCGTAATCGGGTTAATGTGGCTTTAAGTCTGATGTTACTGATGATATACCATTTATGGGGTTAAACACTATTCAGGGGAAATACAGAAGCGCTGAATAAACTGTTTTAACAGTTCGATAGTGGGCTTAATTCGCTCAATTTCCAGATACTCATCCGGCTGATGCGCCTGATCTATATTACCTGGGCCCAAAACGATGGTTTCAATACCAAGGTCAGTCAGATAAGGTGCTTCTGTACCAAATGCCACACTGCCTGACTCACTGTTTGTGAGTTTCTCAGCAACTCTGACCAGTTCTGATTCGGCTGGTGTCTCCATGGCGGGTATCCCTGAGAATAAGGGTAGTGTCTGTAATTCGAAGCCATGGTCAGGCATGACTAGTGATAAGCGCTTATTTAATTCATCGCGTAAGCTTTGTAATTGCATGCCGGGTAAAGGGCGAATATCAATATGCAATTCACAGGCACCACAGATACGGTTAGGGTTGTCGCCACCATGGATGTGCCCCAGGTTCATGGTGGGGACCGGCACCTCGAATAAATGATTCGTATATCGTGACTGTAGTTCTTCTCGCCAGCGTAATAGCTCTGCGATCACATGATGCATGGCTTCCAGTGCATTGTGCCCATAGGCCGGGTTGCTGGAATGTCCGGCGAGCCCGGTAATCCGAATCGCCTCCATCATGATGCCTTTGTGCATGCGGATAGGCTTCATGCCAGTGGGCTCACCAATCACCGCATAACGTGCATTGGGTTTACAAGCGTCGACCAGTGCCTTGGCACCCGCCATTGTGGTTTCTTCATCGGAAGTGGCCAGAATAATCAGTGGTTGCTTGTACTGGTTTGCAGTGAATGCTAACGCGGCTTCAATGGCCAGAGCCAGAAAGGCCTTCATATCGGAAGTGCCGAGCCCATATAGTCGGCCATTGTCCTCACTGAGTTTGAATGGATCATACTGCCAACGGTCATCATCATAGGGTACCGTGTCGGTATGACCTGCCAGTACCAGCCCACCAGTCCCGCTGCCCAGAGTAGCAATAAGGTTTGCTTTGCCCTCTGCAACGGGGAGTATCTCGACATTAAAGCTCAGTTCACTTAACCAGTTACCCAGCAGGTGAATCACTGGCAAGTTGCTCTGGTCAATTGCAGGGTTAACACAGCTTACAGATGGCGTCGCAATCAGCTGCTGTATCATCTCTAGAAGTTCAGGGCGTGACGGTTTCATGAGTGATAAAACTGGATGGTTTCATCCGGTAGCATAGTGACACCTGAAAGGGTGCACTTGAGGATTTCCTGACGCAGAACTTCAATGGCTTCTGGTCGAGTAAAACCTTTGCGCCAGGCGAGGGCCACTCGGCGAGTGGGGGCAGGCTGACTAAAGGGGATCATTTTAATCAGGTTATGCTGAATGTTGTTCTGATTCGAACTGCTTGGTAAAACCGTGATGCCGGTACCGCTGGACACCATGTGACGAATGGTTTCGAGAGAACCACCTGCCAGGCTTTCCTGTAAACTGCCTGATGTGCTGCACATGGGGCAGGATTGCAGTACCTGATCACGAAAGCAATGGCCGGGCCCGAGTAATATCAGGCTTTGCTCGGCGAGTTCTTCGGTGTCGACCTGTTGCCGTTGTGCCCATGGGTGATTGCATGGTACAGCCGCTTCAAATGGCTCGTCATAGACGCTTTGTGTGACAATGCCTGGCTCCTCGAATGGCAGGGCAATAATGATGACATCCAGCTTACCCTGCTTGAGTTGTTCGGAAAGTACAGCGGTAAAGTTCTCTTCGAGGCGGAGTTGCATTTGTGGAGCACGGTGATGCAGTAGTGGAATCAAAGAAGGCAATAGATAAGGAGCAATGGTGTATATAGCACCCAGACGTAAAGGGGCAGACAGTGGGTCAAGCTGAGTCTGTGCCAGCATTTTCAGGTGAGAGGCCTGATCTAGTACCTTCTGAGCTTGCTCAATAATGGCTTGTCCCTGGTCAGTAATGCGTAATTCATTACGGGATTCGCGTTCAAAAATATTAAGCCCGAGTTCTTCTTCGAGTTTCTTGATGCCCAGGCTGAGGGTTGGCTGGCTTACGAAGCAGGCTTTTGCCGCACGACCAAAGTGCTTGTGCTGGGCAACGGCCACAATATATTTTAATTCAGTGAGTGTCATGGGGTTATTCTAACGGATTAATTAAAAAAGCTGATCAAAAATTGTTTTATATTATTAATTATTAAAGCATTACTGGCAGATGCCGATATGTTTGCTATAAACGGTTATATAACAAATGCTTCGGGGCCCTGCAAAGTGATTAAACAATTCATCTGTTCTAAAGTGCGCAATAAACTTCTCATGATTACCGGCCTTGGGACCGCATTAGTACTGTCTTCAGCGGTTTATGGAATATATGTTGGCTGGAAAGTGCAGCAGGACATGAGCTCAATGTTATATGAAACCAAGAAGCTGGAAACTGAACTACTTGTGCTGACTTCTGATTTCAATATGCAAATCCGTGAATGGAATAATGTGTTAATTCGTGGCTATAAAGACAAGCTGCGAAAGCAGCACTGGAAAAACTTCAAGCAAAAGCATGAGCAGGTACAACTTGATGTTGATCTTTTGCTTCAGCACATCGATGAACCCCAGATTGTTAATCAGCTGGAGAAGTTTAAGCAGCTACATGTTGCATTGATGCCTAACTATAAAGAAGGTATGAAGAAGTTTGTAGAGGCGGGGTACAACCATGTAGTGGGTGATCTGTCAGTGAAGGGGATTGAGGTTGAACCGAGTAACCTGTTAATGGAAATTTCAGTGCTGATCGGTGATAACATCAGCGAAGAAGTTGAAGCTGCTCAGGCGTATGCTAAGAAATCCTTAAAAATGACCGTACTATTGTTATTTGGTTCGGTGTTAGTTTCTTATGTGCTTTTTGTGGTGATGATCAAGCGGATTATCGTTGGTCCGGCACAACAGGTGGCAGATGACCTTGCACAGATGGCACAAGGTGATTTTAGTCATGAAATCACCTCTGGTTCCAGTGATGAGTTAGGTCAGGTAGCAGCCAGTGCGAGCAGTTTGCGTGATGATATAGGGGGCATTGTAGAAAGCATTAATAATTCGGTTTACAAACTCTCCACCTCAGCCGAAGAAATGGCGCATATCACAGAGCAATCTAATCAATCTCTGAATCAGCAACGCATTGAAACCGATCAGGTGGCGACAGCGATGAATCAGATGACGGCCACAGTGCATGAAGTCTCTCAAAATGCACAGTTGGCCGCTGATTCTGCGCAACATGCCAATATTGAAGTGAATACCGGACAAGAGGTCGTGAACGAAGCAATTCGTGCCATTTCGAGCCTGGTGCAAAAAGTTGAACAAGCTTCGGATGTTATCCATGAACTGGAAAATGACTCAATAGAAATCGGCTCAGTGCTGGATGTTATACGAAGTATTGCTGAACAGACTAACTTGCTTGCATTGAATGCGGCGATAGAAGCCGCTCGGGCTGGTGAGCAAGGTCGAGGCTTTGCGGTGGTAGCCGATGAAGTGCGTGTGCTGGCACAGCGCACACAAACCTCTACCGAAGAGATCCAGACCATTATCCATAAAGTGCAGGATGGTGCTCAGCAAGCAGTAGAAGCAATGAATCAAAGTCGCTCACAGGCAGATGTTACTCGAGATACAGCAGCAAAAGCAGGTGAAGTACTAAACAGTATTACTGCATCAGTGACCAATATTAATGATATGAATACACTGATTGCCAGTTCGGCTGAGGAGCAGAACTCCGTTGCAGAAGGTATCAACCAGAGTATTGTCAGAATCTCCCAGGGGGCTGAAGTTTCTGCTGAAGGCGCATCACATACTGCGGAAACTTCTGAAGAACTGCGTAATGTCGCAGAAGAGCTTAAGCATGTAATTTCGAGGTTTAAGGTTTAGTGATTGTGGATGTTTTTTACTGTTTTAAGCTATGTCATCCCCGAATGTGTTTGTCGGGGATCTAGTTTTTATATCAGGCATTAATTTCATTATGAGCTTGAAATAGTATTATCAGGACGCCCACACTAACAACACCCTCATTTGCAACAATTACCTCACCAACTAATTCAACTGCTATTCCATACAAACAAAAGGCTTACAGCGCAGTCGATTTCACTTAAAATAGAGGTTTTACCTAATATCAGAGATCGCTATGCCCGAATATCGCTCACGAACCTCTACCCATGGCCGTAATATGGCGGGTGCCCGTGCCCTGTGGCGCGCCACAGGCATGAAAGATGGGGACTTCGAAAAGCCAATTATCGCTATTGCTAATTCATTTACACAGTTTGTGCCTGGTCACGTACACCTTAAAGACCTGGGGCAGCTGGTGGCGCGTGAGGTTGAAAAAGCGGGTGGTATTGCCAAAGAATTTAATACCATTGCTGTCGATGACGGTATCGCTATGGGGCATGGCGGTATGCTGTACTCCCTGCCATCCCGTGAAATTATTGCAGATTCTGTTGAATATATGGTGAATGCTCATTGTGCTGATGCCATCGTCTGTATTTCGAATTGCGACAAAATCACACCGGGCATGTTACTGGCGTCAATGCGCCTGAACATTCCGGTCATCTTTGTTTCCGGTGGACCTATGGAGTCAGGGAAAGCCATGATTCATGGTGAAGAAGTGAAGCTGGATCTGGTCGATGCCATGGTAATGGCGGCAAACCCTGATGAGTCAGATGAAGATGTGGCGCAGGTTGAGCGTTCAGCCTGTCCTACCTGTGGCTCATGCTCGGGTATGTTTACGGCGAATTCTATGAATTGCCTGACTGAGGCTCTGGGGTTATCGTTGCCCGGAAATGGCTCGCTGCTGGCAACCCATGCAGATCGTGAAAAGCTGTTTCTGGAAGCCGGTCGACGGATTGTTGAAATCACCCGCGATTACTATGAGAACGACAATACTGATATGTTGCCTCGTTCTATCGCGAGCTTTAAGGCGTTCGAGAATGCCATGAGCCTGGATATTGCCATGGGTGGTTCAACTAATACGGTACTGCACCTGTTAGCTGCGGCACAGGAGGGTGAAGTTGATTTCACCATGGACGACATTGATCGCTTATCACGCAAAGTACCCAATCTGTGTAAAGTTGCGCCGGCCACTCAAAAATACCATATGGAAGATGTGCATCGTGCAGGTGGTGTCGTGGGTATTCTTGCAGAACTGAACCGTGCGGGGTTGCTGCATACGGATCTGCCAACCGTTCATAGTGCAACGGTTGCAGACAGTCTGGCCCAGTGGGATCTGGTCGTGTCGCAAGATGAAGCGGCTAAGAAACTGTTTTCAGCTGCACCAGGTAATGTGCCAACTCAGCAGGCATTCTCTCAGGAGAAGCGTTGGGATCTGGATGTCGATCGTGAAAATGGCTGTATTCGTAATAAAGAGCACGCTTACTCACAGGACGGTGGTCTGGCCGTATTGTTTGGCAATATTGCGGAACACGGTTGCATAGTGAAAACTGCGGGTGTTGATGAAAGCATTCTGAAATTTAGTGGCCCTGCACGAATCTTTGAGTCTCAGGATGACGCGGTAGATGCGATTCTTAATGACAAGATCGTTGCTGGCGATGTGGTTATTATTCGTTACGAAGGCCCTAAAGGTGGGCCGGGTATGCAGGAAATGCTCTATCCAACCTCATATCTTAAATCGAAAGGTCTGGGTAAAGCCTGTGCGCTCTTAACCGATGGTCGATTCTCTGGTGGTACCTCAGGGCTATCTATTGGTCATGCTTCACCGGAAGCGGCAGAAGGTGGTGCGATTGGTCTGGTTGAAGAGGGGGACACGATTGAAATCGATATCCCGAATCGTACCATCAGAATGGCGATTAGTGATGAAGAAATGGCACAACGTAGGAGCGCAATGGAGGCTAAGGGTGTGGATGCCTGGAAACCTGTGGATCGTCAGAGATATGTCAGTCAGGCACTTAAAGCGTATGCGGCAATGACGACCAGTGCCGCAAGAGGTGGCGTCAGAGATGTGAGTCAGCTTGATAAATAATTAATTTATCAATTAACTTAATAATAAAAACGCCCTTGAATTCAAGGGCGTTTTTATTGGTAGTGTCAATGTTTTTAACAGATACTAAAATGAATAGCTGTATGATAGATACACTGAACTTCCTGGGCCTCCAGGCACTTCAGGTATATTAAGTCTGACAGGTTCCGGGTAGGTGTAGTCTTCGTCAAAAATATTATTCCAGGTAAGCTGTACTTCATGCTGTTTGTGCATATGCTGGATATTGATGTTAGATAAAACATAGCTATCGATCGTGGTGCGTTCTACGATGCTTGGTGTTTGTAATCGTGTAAAGACAGTTTCTTTTTCACCTACATACTGGTTGTTAAATGTGGCTTTCCATTTAGGGTTTATGTTGTAGCTTAATATCAGGTTAGCCGTCTTTTCGGCTATGAGTGGTGCGGTGTCTTCGCCTAATGAGTTATCTTCGCCAGATGTATATGAAGTGTTAGCTATTAGTTCAAATTTATCATCTAAAACGGATTTCCATTCAATTTCAAAACCACTCATATCCTTGCCTTCACCATTGATATATTCAGTGGCACTACTTGGTGCAGGTGCAGGTACGCGTAGAATTTCATCTTCAAATGACAGAGTAAAAAGCGTTAACTGCAGATGGTTGGTGCTATTAATCTGAGTGTCCAATGCTAGTTCGAAGGTTTTAATCGCTTCTCGTTCTAGCTCTTCGTTACCAAACAAAACACCGGGTAGTAGAACGTATTTTTCTATAAATACAGGTGTTCTGTAAGCCTCACTATACATTGCCTTGATGTAGGTGTCCTGGTGTATGTGGTAAGTGGCCCCAAATCGGGGAACTAGGCCGCTGCTTCCTGAGTCATCTTCTTTTTCACCACGAATGCCTGCTACAAGTATCAGATCCTCAATAGGCTGATATTTAAGCTGGGCATAAATTGCAGTGGTTGAAGTCTCCTGGCTTTCACTTATAGGCGCACCATTTGGATTGATAATGCCATCAATGTCGTAATTAAAAATTAATGGATCAAGCTTTTCTATATGTGTGCTGCCGCCAATAATATAGCTAGTTTTATTATTGAGGTTGTCTTTAAACTGAATTTCTGCAGAGTAGCGTTGAACTCGATTTGTAACAGTCGAATGGGTATCACGATTGGTTGGGTTTGAGCCTGCACAGGGCCCAGCCGGTAATATATAAGACGAGCAGTCCTGAGGGAATGGGAACTCTCCAGCGCCTATATCTTTATCACTTAGGTCATATCTAAACCAGATATTTAGAGTGGCTGAGTCGAAAGTGAAATTTTTATTCGCATCAAGATAGGCTGAGTAGCTATCGAAGTCACCAGTCTGCCAGACCCAGGGGTTAATGCCAAACTTGGCTTTAGATTGGTTGAAATAGCCCAGGTTAACCCGCCAGTCATCACCGTAACTGTCGACATAAAGGTTTTCTAGGTTGTTTTTATAAGGAAAATCGACGGGGTTATTCCACTCATCGAGGGTGCCGTTATAATCATAACCATCATCACGTTTGATACTGCCACTTACTGTAAGGCCCTGGCTTTGATGTGATGCACTGAGGTAGCTGTGGCCAAAAGAACCGGCACGTAGTTTAAACTGACTTGTTTCCAGATCGCTTTGTTTGGTGATGATATTGATGACGCCGCTGACGGCATTGGTGCCATATAGTACAGAGGCAGGGCTTCGAACGACTTCTATTCTTTCAATGATTTCTACTGGAATATAGTCAACTAGTGTTGAGCCGAACAGGCTTTCATAAGCCGGATGTCCATTTATCAGATAAAGTGATTTATTATTGAATAAACCGGGAGTAACTCCCCGGAAAGTTTGTGTTGTTTGACCAAGATAGGTTTCAGTTTTCATGATGCCTGGAAGATAGCTTAGTGCATCGTGAATATTGGTAATGCCCCAGTCTTTTAGTTGCTGTGCAGTAATAACAGAAGTAATGGAGGGAGACTCAGAGGCCTTCTCAAATTGTTGATTTGCAGTGAATATTTCAATTTGCATTAGATCCTTAAATGGAAGTGATAATAAATGTTCCAATGATGAATCTTCAGAGGCTGATTCACTTGCCTGAACGGAATAAATGAAAAAAAGTGAGAGTAACCCTGTATATTTCATAAAAACACTCAGTTTATTGAATATGTTCAATGAGTTTTTGTTAAATTTTGGCAGCGTTTATGCTGAGTTATTGGGTAGTATAGAGTACTAAATATGAAAATACCCAGTAGTAAACTTTATTTTGTGAGTATCACTATACTATGTGATAATGGGTAAGTGATTATTAATATTGAACTGACTGTTTTAGAGAAGTTTTAACTCTTGGTTTTTGTTAATTTTAAATGTGTTTACGAAAATATGATTGATTGTCACTGACTAACAATTGGTGATTATACATCAGGAAATGTATTCGAGTGCTCAGTTAGAATGAGTGATCAGAAATCTAAGCAGAAATATAACCCCATGCTTTTTGGCAAACAATTTCAGTGTGTTCTTATGCGGCTGTTTTCCCAGTTATTTGTGCTGGTTATACTGTTTGGTTTATTTTCACAGTATTCATATGCATCTCCAAAACATGACCAGCTAAAAGCGGTCTATCTACTGAATATTTTGAAATTTATCAAATGGTCCGAAGAGCAATCTGAACAATTGACGTTTTGTTATATTGATGACTCAGGTTTAAAAAAATATCTTAACGGTTTTTCGGGTAAGTTAATTAAAGGTGTGAAACTTAATGTCAGGGAACTAACGGTTATTTCAGAATTAAGTGAGTGTCATGCCGTATATCTAAGTGAAACGGGTATTGTAGATCCCTCAGAGATTATCAGACAATCTCGTGCATTTGGTATTGTTGATATTGGAGAGGGTGCAAGCTATACAGAGGCAGGTGGTGTCATTAGCTTGCATATTGTCAGTAATAAGCTTCGATTCAATATTAATTTCCATGAGGCTGAACTCAGAAAGATTAGGCTGAGTGCTAACTTGCTTGATCTAGCGCATCTTGTAATACGCTAAAGTGACTTATGCAGTAACTGAGCTGGTCTTGGCCTTCTTATCAATTTTTTTCTATTATAGTTCCACCGCAATTTATATTAACAGGTCTTTGTTGTTAACGGTGCCTGGTGTAATCTTGATGTTATAAGTTCGGGTTTTATATTTTAATTTAATCAAAGGTTTCGATATGAAAATAGGTACGCCATTGTCAGCTTCAGCGACCAGAGTGATGTTGCTCGGAGCTGGAGAACTTGGCAAGGAAGTGATTATCGCGCTACAACGCCTTGGTGTGGAAGTCATTGCAGTGGATCGCTATGAAAATGCACCCGGACATCAGTTGGCACATCGGGCGCATGTTATCGATATGACCGATGGTGATGCCTTGCTGGCGCTGGTGAAGCAGGAGCGGCCCCATCTAATTGTGCCTGAAATTGAGGCGATTGCGACAGACATGCTGGCGCAGATTGAAGAAGAAGGGATCTCTGAAGTCATACCCACTGCACGTGCGACACAGCTAACCATGAATCGTGAAGGCATACGTCGCCTGGCGGCAGAAGACCTGAAGCTGGAAACCTCGGCTTATGTATTTGCGGATAACTATCAGGAGCTAAAGCAGGCGGCTTCATTAATTGGCTTCCCCTGTATCGTTAAACCGGTGATGTCTTCATCGGGAAAAGGGCAGTCGCGGCTGGAGTCGGAAAGTGATGTGGAAGCGGCCTGGGATTATGCCATGAAAGCTGGCCGAGTGAATCATGGTCGGGTCATTGTTGAAGAGGTGATTGAGTTTGATTATGAAATCACCCAATTAACTGTACGTGCGGCAGCTGCTTCGGGGGAAATTGAAACCCATTTTTGTGCGCCTATTGGACATATCCAGAAAAATGGCGACTATGTTGAAAGCTGGCAGCCTCAGAAAATGTCTGCAGTGGCACTGGAGCGAGCGCAGGAAATGGCCAGGGAAGTTACAACAGCGCTAGGTGGCAGAGGTATTTTTGGGGTAGAGCTGTTTGTGAAAGGTGATAAAGTTTACTTTAGTGAGGTTAGCCCCAGGCCTCATGATACCGGGCTGGTGACACTAGTGACCCAGTGGCAGTCTGAATTTGCCCTGCACGCACGGGCGATACTCGGTTTGCCAGTGGATACCAGTTTACGTAACGAAGGTGCGAGTGCGGTTATTTATGGTGCGATGAATGAAACCGCCATAAGCTACGAAGGAATAGATCTGGCATTAAATGTACCATCGACTGAAATTCGCTTATTCGGTAAACCAGAGTCGTTTGAAACTCGGCGTATGGGTGTTGCTTTAGCCAGTGCGGCCTCAATTGATGAAGCGCGAGGCCGAGCTCGGCTATCCGCATCACATGTTAAGACATTAAAAAGTGAATGAATTGTATTGAAGTAACATGATTCATTACTGGATGCACTACACTTAAAATGTGACCAGGAAAAAAATAAGGTATAAGTAAAGACTAATGGTAATACAGAAAAATCCTGCAGGTTCTACCGCAGCTAATCCCGACCTTGACTGGAGTCAGGTGAGAGAAACAATCTTAATGTTGAATCTTGTGGCTGCACAGGTGGATTTTTCTTTAAAGGACGGAACCCAGTCAGTTGATGTTCTGACGCGCTCATTTACTTCGATGGTAGACAGTATTCGTGACGTTGAAACAGGTATGGAGACGCTGGCAGAAAAATACCAGATAAGTGATGCGGATCAGCAGGAAGTGAATCAGCACAGTCATCAGATCTCAGAAAAAATGCAGGAGGCCATTGTTGCCTTTCAGTTTTATGACACACTGGTGCAGCGACTAGATCATGTGGTTGAGAGCTTGTCGGTGCTGGCAGATCTGGTTGGTGACAAATCACGCCTCTACGCTCCGTCGGAATGGCTGGCATTACAGGATCAGATACGCACCAGTTATACCATGGAAAAAGAGCGGAATCTGTTTGATGCGATTATTGCAGGAGAGGATATAGATAGTGTGATCAGGCAATTGAATGATATTGCTCAATCACAACAGGATGAAATAGAGCTATTTTAGATAAAATCTTAGTGTTATTTATTAAGAAAAGCATATAAAGCTATATTTTAATTGATTTTTTCTTTACCTTTGTCAGGTGGTGTATTATGCTCAATCAAAATGACCAACATAGGAATACGACTTTGCCACGCCTAGCTGACGTAGTAACTCAGACTTTTCGTTCAATTAGTCCAGACGCCATATCCGAGCGCCTTTTTAGAGACCCGCTGGAAAACTGGTGGAAAAATTACCAGAACAAACTTTCCGATTCAGGCTATGAAGGCCCGGTTCAGATCGCCTTTTTTATTGCAACCTTTTCAACCATGGGTCATGTGGCCAAATGTGATGGGCGCATAAAAGACACTGAAATCGAACTGGCTTCGCAGGTTATGCAGTATCTCAAGCTAAGCGCCAAACAAAAACAATTGGCAATTCGCCTGTTTAATGAAGGTAAACATACAGATTTCTCTTTGGAAAATCTGCTCTGGCGATTTGAGCGTCAGTGCCATCATCGCGTCAGTGTGCTCCAGGTTTTCATCGAAATTCAGTTACAGATGGCCTATGCTGATAATTCACTGAATGAAACTGAAGAAAAGCTGATTAAGCGATTGTGTAAGCGATTACGTGTTTCTGAATCAATTTATACGCGTATCGAACGTCGCGTTCGTGCAGAAAAACGTATTCACCATAAATCTGTAAGTAATCAGAGCAAGCAGTCATTGAGCCTATCAGATGCTTATAAAGTGCTGGGGCTTGGTCGTCTGGCAAGCAGTGACCAGATTAAGACCAGTTACCGACGCCTGATGAGCCAGAATCACCCTGATCGTTTAATTGCGAAAGGTGCCAGTGATATCGAGATAATCCAGGCTCAGGATATGACGCAGGAAGTTAGAAGCGCTTATGAAATACTGAGCAAGGCTCGTCGCATCCATTAATTATCCCTTGTCTCGTTCTGAGACAGGGCTTTTGCTGTCAGTCACTCGTGAAACCCGCTATTATTTATTTAACTAAAATAAATACTTAGCGTAGTGACAGTGAACAGTACTCTAGATCTAATAAAACACCTCCCCGAAATCTTACATGATCGTGTGTTACGGCACTGGCAGGACTGGCAGGCTGCTTGCGACTCTGCATCTCTTGATCCACTGGCGGGCTCTTCGTTGCAACAATTGGGTAAGGTCTGGGCATGCAGTGAGTTTGTTGCAACGCGTATGATTCGTAACCCGGCGCTGTGGTTTGAATTGCTCGAGCAGCAAGCGCTGGATACCTCATATCAGCTGAGTGATTACAATCAGTTATTATCAAAATTAATCCCCTGTGAAGACATTGACGACAATCAGCTAATGAAACAGCTGAGAGCATTTCGTCATCAACAAATGATGCGCATTGCCTGGCGCGATTTGATGAATCTGGCGGATACACGAGAAACCCTGCGTAATCTGACCGATCTGGCTGAGGTCTGTGTTGATCAAACTCTTGAGCTGATTTATCAGGATCAGTGTAAGCAGCTGGGTGTACCAACTGATCGTCAGGGTAATGCACAGCGTATGGTGGTGCTGGGTATGGGTAAACTGGGAGGGTATGAACTCAATTTCTCCTCCGATATTGACCTTATTTTCTGTTTTCCAGAGGAAGGTGAAGTCCAGGGAGGGCGTAGTCTGGCCAACAGTCAGTTTTTTATTCGTCTCGGCCAGCGATTTATTAAATTACTCAATGATGTGACAGCTGATGGTTTTGTGTTTCGAGTTGATATGCGGCTTAGGCCTTATGGTGACAGTGGCCCACTGGTGATGAGTCATGGTGCAATGGAGCAGTATTACCAGACTCAGGGACGAGACTGGGAGCGATATGCCATGATTAAGGCGCGTGTCATAGGTGGTGATCGTGTTGAAGGTCAGGCGATAATGGATATGCTGCGGCCTTTTGTGTTCAGGCGCTATCTGGACTTTGGCGCATTTGAATCGATTCGTGAAATGAAAGCGATGATCGATACCGAAATACGCCGCAAGGGGAACTTGAATAATATCAAGTTAGGTTCAGGGGGAATCCGTGAAATTGAATTTGTCGGCCAGACATTCCAGCTAATTCGTGGCGGCGGTGAACCCGAATTACAGATACGCGGTATTGTGGATGTCCTGAAACTGTTGGCGGAAAAGCAATATCTGCAGGACTCAGAAGCTGAGTCCTTACTTAAAAGCTATGATTTTCTGCGGCGGCTGGAAAATCGTCTGCAGATGTTTGCTGATGCGCAGATACATTTATTGCCTGAAACAGAAGAGCAGCAGGCCAGTATGGCATTGGCGATGGGATATGATGACTGGGCGAGATTACTCGAAGATTGTAATCGGCATCGTCAGGCGGTTCACCAGTCTTTTGTCCAGCTATTGCATGAGACAGGTGAAAACGCCAAGAAGGCACATTCTGAGGGTTCGTTTAATGATATCTGGCAGTTAAGTGAAGATGCAGAAACCATTATTGAACAGTTGCAGAAGCAAGGCATGGCTGAAGCCGATCAGGTTTATCATCAGTTACATCAATTTAAGGCTTCAAGTACTTTGCGAGGAATTACAGCCACAGGCCGGCAGCGTCTTGATATGCTGATGCCGGATCTATTACGTCAGTTAGTAGAGTACTCGAATACCAGTCAGTTGCTACAGCGCCTGTTAAGCCTGTTGCAGGCTATCTTGCGCAGAAGTGTCTACCTGTCATTATTGAATGAATATCCCAATGCACTTAAACAGTTACTTGCTTTATGCGCAGCAAGCCCGTGGATTGCCAGTTTGCTAAGCCGTTACCCCGTATTACTGGATGAGTTACTGGATTCTCGACATTTATATCAACTGAAAACTCGCGAAGAGCTGGCTCAGGAGCTGGATCAGCTGTTACAGCAGGTAAGTGATGATGAGGAGCAACAAATTGAGCGCCTGCGTAAATTCAAACAGGCGCAGGTTCTGAGAATTGCAGCGATGGATATTCATGGCGTGCTGGAGGTTTTTGAAGTCAGTGATCAGCTAACCCAAATCGCGGAAGTATTGCTGGCCAAAGTGAAAAGCCTGGCATGGGCATCGATGGTGGCAAAGCATGGTAAGCCAGTATGCATAGTGGATGGTGAGTCCTGTTACCCGGATATGGGGATTGTGGCCTATGGCAAAATGGGAGGACAAGAGCTTAGCTATGGCTCTGACCTGGATCTGGTTTTCCTGCATAATAGTCGTGGAGAGCGCCAGCAGACGGAAGGCGAGCGTTCATTAGACAATAGCAGTTTTTTCGCGCGCATGGCGCAGCGTATTATTCATTTGCTGAGCGTACAAACCGCCAATGGACGACTCTATGAGATCGATATGCGGCTGCGGCCGGACGGAAATGCGGGTATGTTGGTGAGCAATCTCAATGCGTATGAGATCTATCAGCGTGATAAGGCCTGGACCTGGGAACATCAGGCCCTGGTGAGGGCACGAATTGTTTGCGCAGAGACGCATTTAAATTCAGAATTTGCTAGAATTCGTCGTTCAATCCTGATGCAGCCCCGTGATAAAATCGCCCTGGCAAAAGATGTAGTGGAAATGCGCAGAAAAATGCGCGATGCTCTTGGTAGTAAGGCAGGTGCCAGTAAGTTTCATCTGAAGCAGGATCAGGGTGGTGTCGTTGATATCGAGTTTATTGCCCAGTTTGGTGTTTTATCTAGCGCCTCACAGCAAGCTGTTTTAACAGAGCACACTGCGACCCGACAGATATTACGGCTACTGGCGGAGACTCATGTACTGTCAGAAGATCAGGCGAGTCAATTAGTGCACTGCTATCGGGAATACCGTATCTGTAGTCATCAACTGGCATTGCAGGAAAAATCATCTCAGCTGGATGGTGATTCCCTTGGTGAATTACGCCAGCAGGTCAGCGCTATCTGGTTCCAGGTGATAGAGCAGGCTGCACAGCAGGATACCGCGACTAATTGAAAGTTAATTCCCCTGCAAGGTAACAGGCCTGAGGGGTAATGTTTAGTGATAGGAGTAGAGCAATATGCAAACCATGGCAGATCGCGATGGTGTAATTTGGTTTGACGGGGAACTGGTTCCCTGGCGAGAAGCTAAGGTACATGTATTAACCCATACCTTGCATTATGGCATGGGTGTGTTTGAGGGTGTGTGCGCCTATAAGGCAGAACAGGGCACCGCGATATTTCGTTTGCAGGCTCATACAGATCGCCTGTTTGATTCTGCACAGATTATGCAAATGCCAATGGCATTTGATAAAGACACGATCAATGAAGCACAGCGCATTGCCGTGCGTGAAAATAATCTGGAGTCAGCCTATATTCGTCCGATGGTATTTTACGGATCAGAAGGTATGGGATTACGAGCAGATAACTTAAAGACACATGTAATTGTTGCTGCCTGGGAATGGGGTGCTTATCTGGGTGAAGAGAATATGCGTAAAGGCCTGAGAATTCAGACGTCTTCCTATACTCGGCATCATGTTAATATCAGTATGACCAAGGCGAAAGCCAATGGCCATTATATAAATTCAATGCTGGCGCTTCAGCAGGCTTTGGCAGATGGTTATGATGAAGCTATGTTGCTTGATAATGAAGGTTATGTTGCAGAAGGCAGTGGTGAAAATATTTTTATTATCAAAAATGGTGTTATTTATACACCAGATCTAACTTCGGCATTAAATGGGATTACACGAAATACCATCTTTGTGCTTTGTGAAAAACTGGGTATTGAAATCGTTGAGAAGCGTATAACGCGTGATGAAGTTTACATTGCTGATGAAGCCTTTTTTACGGGTACAGCAGCGGAAGTAACGCCAATTCGCGAAGTTGATAATCGAGTCATTGGCTGTGGCAGTCGTGGCCCGATCACAGAAAAATTACAAACCCTGTATTTTGATGTGGTACATGGACGTAAAGAAATTGATGCAGACTGGTTAACAACGGTCGCTTAATTAATTTTTAAAAACTTACTCATAAGAGATTATAAATAATGCTTAAGACAACTGTGGGTGATGAGAATCTGGCTAGTCCAAATAGTAAAAACACATATGATGTGACAGAGGCAGACTTACCAGTGCATTGCCCAATGCCCGGAAGTAGCTTGTGGAATTCACACCCGCAGGTGTTTATCGCATTTGACAAAAATGGTGATGGAAAGTGTCCTTATTGTGGCGCTGAATATCACCTTAAATAAGTGGTTTACACTGAGTACGATTAATCTCGTATTCAGTGTTGTCTACAGCGCCCTGATGAATCCATCTACTGGATCAATGTTTTAACTTTTCTTCCCTTCGCAGGCTCCATAATCCCGCATACTTATTGAAAGAGTTTTGTGTATAATTCATCGCAGAAACAAACCCAGCAGCGCCATCCAGAATTCCCAAACGTAATATATAAATCAGAAAGAAAGTCCAGCAAGCCCTCAGGGATGCACCGATCAAACCACCGCCCCAGCGATTCTCGTCGAAATATTTCTGGCTGCTTAGCCATGCGTAATCACTCGCTTTGCGTATGCCATGGCCATAGTCACGATGAGTATAGTGTAATAGTCGACCTTCCAGTTTGCCCTGTTTCTGAGGTTCAGGTAACACCACACGTTCGTGAATGGTTGATTCTGTAAACTGGGAGCCTTCTCGAATAAAGAGTCTTAATGGCGCTCTGGCGCTGCGACCAAAATCCATGCGGTGACCATAAAGCATAACCGCCCAGGGTGTTTTGTAGCCGTTGAATTCTGGTTTTTCCTGACTAAGAATGCAGTCGATATCATAACGTAGCTCAGGCGTGAGACGTTCATCAGCATCGATAGAGAGCACCCATTCACAGCTGGCTTTATCAAGTGCACGTTGTTTTTGTATGCCATAGCCTGGCCAGTCAGTCTGGTAAATCTTATCGGTATACTGGCGTGCAATTTCCAGTGTGTTATCGTCAGAACCACTATCAACAATGATGATTTCATCTGCCCACGGGTGAACGGATTGCAGGCAATCTTCTATGCGATCTTCTTCATTTTTAGTGATGATCGTGACCGACAGGCTATGTTTTCGTGGTGGTGATTTTTTTTTAAGCTGGTTATTCAGATGGCTTATCGCACCTAGAATAATTGCCAGATAAAATACATAAAAATTGATTGGTCTGGAGCGCTCAAAAATGGCTTCTGAAAGGCCGAAGACAATAAATGAAATAATAAGTACCAGACCAGCCAGGGCAAGACGATTAATATCCGGGTTATCATTTTTCCTGCTGTGTACAATAAGCTGTTTTAGAGGGATATAAAACAGCATCAGCAGTGCCAGAAATGCAATTATGCCACCATTGATCAGTGCAGAAATAAACTGATTGTGTGGGTGTGAAAACTGGCGGATAAATTTATTGCGTAATCCGGCATCAATCTGTTGCTGAATCTGCGACTGAAAATTACCCCATCCTATGCCAGTAATGGGGTTTTCTTTGAATATTTTTAGTGATGCCTGCCACATTTCTAAGCGTGCACCGATTGAGGTGGCTCGAAGCTGAGAGTCAATTGGACTATTATTATAAATTTTTATATTGTTCATGGTTCGATCGATTTGATTCTGAACCTGCGTTTGTGGAATCAGATAAATAATCAGTACTAATGCAGTCGTTAATATAGCGATTGCAGATTTTTGTTTATTACTCAATGATTGGTTATAGAACCAGAAGAACAAAACAAAAACAAAAGGTAATGCTGCCCAACTACCTCTAGCAATGGCTAAGTTGCTAGAAATTAAAGCCGCCATAACGGCAAGGACAGGTAACAGGACTTGCCAGGACGCTTTAGCCCGAAACCAGCCAATGCCAGCAAGTGACATCATGCCCATTGCAATGGCCAAGTCTCCAAACAATATCGGGTGTGTAAAACTCCTGGCGCGTGGTTTCTGGAGTGTTAACACCTCATACCATGCAAGGCTCATTGTAATCAGGCTGCCAGCAATCAGGCCATACCAGAAATACTCCTGCTTAATACCGTTCTCACGGATATAAATATAGACAGGGATGATTAGCAGCAGATGAGCAAATTTCTGGGCGCCAGCAAAATCCAGTTCAGAATTATAACTGAGAATCACAGCAAGTATAAAAAACAGGCTAGATGTTACATACACCAGGGTTTCATGGCGTTGAGGCTGGCTAAAAAAAGTTTTATTTCTGAAACTCAGTAGTAGCCCAGCTATGCTTAATAAAACAAGAATTAAGCCATTCATGCCTTTAATAGTTAAAACAGTGGCGGGATATATCAGCAGGCTAAAGCAAATCAGATAGGTGGAAAACCGGCTGGCTTCGGTA
>JBFHVQ010000002.1:0-82064 GCA_041589455.1 Gammaproteobacteria bacterium
GCTTCTACCGCTTCTACCGCTTCTACCGCTTCTACCGCTTCTACCGCTTCTACCGCTTCTACCGCTTCTACCGCTTCTACCGCTTCTACCGCTTCTACCGCCTCTAGCGTTTCTACTGCTTCTTGCTGCTTGTTTAGTTCTATTTCTACCGGCTCTTCTTTTCTAAGCGGATCTACCCTGTTATCACGAACCTCAACTGCGAGTGTTTTTTCAGCTTTATCGTTTACTTGCTGAAAATCTTCACTTAGATGTCCATTTATTACGATAACAATGTCCTCTCCCTGCTTTGATATTTCAACCATACCCTCAGGGCTTAGTTCAGGCGTCTCTTCTGATATCGATACCAATGAATGTTTAGCTGCATCCTCAATATTTTCAGACACCACATTACGTTCGACTTTTATCACTTTATTTTTATCAGGTTCACTTGCCTTATGCCTTACGGCTTTATCATCAAATGGCTCTACCACATCAATCACAATATAAGTCAGCACCATAAGGCAAATCATTGCCACCACACCCCAGACCCACTGATGACTCTCTTCAGCGTATGATTTGGTAGCAGCTGCTTTCATCTGGATTTTTGGCTCTAAAGCGCCATTACCTTTGAAGCTCTTTTGTTGTTTAGGAATTGCTCTATTGAGCGATGACACCTGTGAGGCCGTTTTATCCGTACTGACTTTTTTGTTTGCAGTGAACTGTGTTTTTTGATCCGACTTAACTGATGGAGTAGCCTTTACAGCTTGCTTTGTTGCTGAAAAACCAATTCCTGCGTGTGCTTTTTCTGGCTTTACAACTGAATCTTTAGCAGGTAATTCTGGCGTTTTATGCGAAGCCCACAATGAACCTGTTACTGGCATCTCCGATTCCAGCTTAGACACTCCGGGCTGTGTTACTTCTGGCTGCAAAATTGCTTTCTGTGAAACGCCATGCAATTCCTCGCCAGAACTTCTCACTGTTTCATTTGACTCATTGCCAGAAGCACTTTCACTTAACTTATCTTCAACTCCGGATAATTCCTGTTGTTTACTTTTGGGCTCTTTTCCTTTGTTTATTTGTTCAATGTGTTTACGCAGATAGCCAATTGACTTAAAGGCATCAAGATCTTCAAAATCCGCATAAAAGCGAATAGCCTTTTCTTCTATCAGCGCACGTTTGAATACCGAGCGCGGCACATGTGATGGTGGTGCACTCCAGCCTTTGTCTGGGAAACTAACGACACCTTCCACTTCATCAACCCAAAAACCGACATAGCCACCCACCATTTCAGCAATTATAATTTTTCCAGGTTTTTTTCTATCTTCCTCAGCAACCCCAAAACGCACACGCAAGTTAACAACGCGCACTACACCATGAATCGATTTGAATATTCCGGGCTCATCCACGGTTGCACCTGGCGGCACATGAAATTTTGGCGGCACACTAACCGAGTCAATATGCATGGTTGAGGAGCACACATAAACTGGACCGACTTTATACAGCAACAGTCCATTTGAATTCTGGAGACTATAAGAAGACACCTTTACTCCAGATATCGTTTCTGCCAGTTTTTATATAGCTGCCAGGTATATTCAGTAAATTCTTCTTTACTGTGGAAGCGAGATGGGTCAATTGCATCAAACACATAATAGTTTGCAGTACTGTTTTCAGTATTCAGAAAGTGATAAATTTTATCCAGTAAAGTATGTGGGTTTCGCCACTCGAAATCGTCCTGTGCTTCATAGTGTAAAAAAACGGGTAATATCGGTACACCGGATTTCATCGCAACATCAAATGCGCCATAGCGAAATGATTCAAATATTCGCTTCCCTTTACACCCTCCTTCAGGATAGAGCGCAATATTTTTCCCATTTTTTATCTCATGCAACATAGTCTTTGCAGCTTCATTTCGTGATTCCTTAGACTCTCTTTTCACATAAAGATTACCTGCAGCAGTCGATATCTTACCAACAATCCACCAATCTTTTACTTCTATTTTTGCCAGAGAATATACCTCAAATAATGCAGGTATTCCTACATCTTCAAATGCCGATGGATGATTCGCAATTAGAATATAATGAGCAGGTATCGGATTAAGATTTTTTTGATGCAGTTTCAAATCTACGTCCAGCGCCCTGACAAACGCTCGGCACCACACTCTAAACAACCGAAAATACCATATCCCATGTAGAGACGAAGGAAGCCAGGCCAGCCCATACAACACCAGGGTCAAAACACACATATCGATCCACAGGGCGCACATCTTGAGTATTCTAAACAGGTAATAAAACACGTCTTGTCCTTCACCTTATATCTTGCTTGTTATTATTCACTTACATAGTCAAGTATAGATCATAAGCTACTACAGCTTTTGATTGACCTGTAACTACACAGTTGATAACGTTCATTAAAACTTAATAACCACATGATTATGAATATAAAACTCTTGTCCCTTCTTCCCGCTTTATTCTGGTTGCTTACAGGCTGTGCGACACTCGATGATCAATCTACACCTGGCGACCCACTAGAGAGCTACAACCGAGCAGTTTATAAGTTTAATGACGGGATTGATCGTTATGTATTGAAACCTGTCGCCAAAGGTTATGATAACGTCACACCAGACCCTGTACAGAAAGGCATTAGCAACTTCTTCAGCAATCTTGATGATATCTTTGTCATAGCTAATGACCTGTTACAACTCAAGTTCAGACAGTTTGCATCAGATACTGCCCGCTTTGTCATTAACTCCACATTAGGTCTAGGTGGATTGATTGACTGGGCCAGTGATATGGGTCTGAAAAAGCATCAGGAAGACTTCGGACAGACACTGGGCTATTGGGGCGTACCGGCAGGCCCTTACTTTATGGTGCCTTTTGTTGGCCCGAGCACTATTCGCGATGTCTCCGGCGAATATGTCGATATCAGCCAGTTTAGCGTGATCTGGAATGAGCTGCATGAAGGCTATCCAAGGGTAACCCGTGATGCTTCAGCTGCCTGGGGACTCAAAGGACTCAAGACAATTGACCAGCGAGCAGCATTACTGAAAGCTGAAAAGGTTCTGGATGAGGCCGCACTGGATCGCTATAGTTTTATTCGTGACTTCTATCTGCAACGACGCCTGAATCTGGTTCATGATGGAAACCCACCACAGCCTGAACCAGAGTTTAATGAAAGTGAGCTATTTGATTTATAGACAAACTTAACAATGCCCTGATCAATCAGGGCATATTCTCTTCTAAAAACTTCTGGTAATTCTCAGCGCTAATAATTTGTGTACCATCACAATTAAACTGCATGCGCACCATATTCTGCACAATACAGACGGTAATGTTTCGCAGGTAAAAATCTGGAAGGTCACGCATTATCCTGATTGAACTCATTATGTTATGAATCTCTTCAGGTGTCATCGGATCCCAGCTTTCATGACGTTTGGTAAATATACTCTTCCAGTAACCCGGTATCTTGGAAAATAAATTACTCGAGGCTATAGATTCATAAATGTCACGCATCGCCTGGATTTTGTCGTCATAACTGATTTTAGGAAAATGCCGCTCGATATAGTTTTTATCCGCCAGCTTCTCCGCCGCATGAATCTCCTGACGTAGCGGGTCAAATATGGAATGCGTCCTGATTTCACCACTATTAAAGCCAATATACAGACGATAGGTACTGCGATTTAAAAACAGCTCTTCCAGGTTATCCACCAGTGGCTGCATTACCTTATCAACAGGGCTTTCATATCGTTTACGCTGCAATGTGGTTTCACGTAACGATGGATCTCCCTTGATACCTATTTGAACACTATTCTGATCCAGACCGGTTGCACTAAGAATACATTCACGCAATACCAGCTCTTCCAGCTCATTCTCACTCGCTGTTTCGACCTGATCGATATCTTCAATTACCACTCTATCTATTCCTGAACTAAGTATCTGAGGCATTTATTAATGCCTACGAAAGCACGAAATATAACATAGTGGTGATGAAGGAATTATGAACTATCACAAAGGCTGGCTATATTCTTCACTAAAACTGCTAATTAGTGACCGCCATCTCTCATAATCAGTGGCAAAAGCCTCCTCCAGCTCGACCCCAAGCTGAAACTGCGCTGACTCTGAACCTAGCTCATAGCACCAGCAGACTCGACCGCGAAGATAGAATTTCTGCTCCATCCCCTCAAAACTGGCCCACAAATCCACCAGACTACCCACGGCTATTTCCCTGTCCAGCTCTATTTTCATACCATTGAGCGAGGCATCAACACTCTTGCAAACAAAGGTTCGATCGGCAATATCCATTGACTCACTAGCCGCCAGGATCTGCACCAGTAGCCGATCATGTCTGAAGTATCGTGTGGTTTGGCGTTTATTAACCTTACTTTCCATCTACTGATTTTAGCCCAATATTCAGATACTATTGATTCATCCATCATAAACACACACTCACTATGCAGGATCCACAACACCAGCAACAAAAGAAAATTGGAACCACCATGCTTGCCCTCATGTGGATTGGCATTTTTCTGGTACTAGGCATATTTTTCACCGATATACTCGACAAGCAAAATAATCCTAACCAGAATCTCCAAACTCGCTATCTGGACGGTGAAATCAGAGAGCTTGTACTGCAACGAAATCGCCAGGGCCATTATGTTGCAGATGGTTCAATCAATGGCCAACCTGTGGTTTTTATGCTGGATACCGGTGCTACGGATGTCTCTATCCCAAGCGAAATTGCCCGTAAGTTACAACTCAAGCCAGGACCCAGTGCAACTTACCAGACCGCAAATGGACCGGTTCGCGTCTCATTGACACGACTTGATCAAATCTCACTGGGTGCACTTACGCTGTCTGATATTCGTGCTACCATAAACCCCGGATTCAAGAGTCAGCAAATACTACTCGGCATGAGTTTTCTCAAACATCTTGAATTCACACAACGCGGCAACACCCTCACACTAAGACAATATCCGGACTCATAACCAGTATGAAATACTGCACAGATTGCGGCGCCAAAGTTACTCAAAAAATCCCTCAGGGAGACAACCGTTTACGTTACGTCTGCCCAAAATGCGAGATGATTCACTACCAGAACCCTCGCATTATTGCTGGCTGTATTGCACAGCATGAAGACCGGATCCTGTTATGCAAACGCGCTATCGAACCTCGCCTTGGGCTTTGGACATTACCTGCAGGCTTTATGGAAAACCAGGAAACCACATTACAGGCCGCCGCCAGGGAATCTTACGAAGAAGCCAGCGCCGAAATCAGTGATATGGCACTTTACTGCACCTACAGCATTCCTCATATCTCTCAAGTTTATATGATGTACCGTGGCACACTGGTGAATGGCTTTTCAGAGCCCGGCGAAGAAAGCCTTGAAACCCGACTGTTTCGCGAAGATGAAATCCCATGGGATCAACTGGCCTTCCCTGTAATTACCGCCAGCCTGGAACTGTTTTTTGAAGACCGTAAGCAGGGCCACTTTCCATTACGAAATGGTGCAATTTATCGCGACGAACAGCAGAACATTACAATAGAAAATTATTAAATCGTCATGGCAAATCACATGGGACAGGCGCTTTCCTACTACAGCATTCGCCAGCTGTCCCCCTTTGTAGGCACTATCCAGGTTATTGAAGGCGACTTCTGTCGCGCACTCAGCTCAGATGGTCAGCACTGGCAAATCCAGGCCAGCTGTGAAACCCATCAGCAAATCTGGCAGATCACAGATGATCGTTACATCCCACGTCGTTATGTTTTATATGGCAGCTGGAATAAAGACACAGGTCTCTCTACTTTGCCACTGGACCCGATGCTGGATGTTCCCAGCCCTTCAAGTGTAAATATAAGCCTGATTAGTAAATTGCAGACATGTACAGATCAGCTACCCTTTCCTCAAATTGATCAGTATGAATGCTGGCTCTTCGACCGCGAAAGACAACAGCCCCTTGCCCTGCTCGCCAGTGCAACCCATAAAGCAATGATCCCCCACATGCAACTCGGCAAGTGGCTGGCCATACCGCAGCAGGAACAGGCACCGATTAACAATCATTCATTGAAAAATTCAGTCGCTGAGTTAGAACAATATATTAATCAGCATAATGGTGGGCATTGCTGGGTTGCTAACAATAAGGGCTCTTCCAGACAATCTCTGGATGATTCCTGGACAATTAATCCACAAACCGTATTTCCTGATTTACCCATCAACTCAAAGATATTACCCGTTGCATTAGTCGAGGCATACGATGAGCTCATTGCCTGGCAGTCGCCCCGTCTGCTTAGCCTGCATAACCTACCAGACACCACTCGCCGACAACTGGAACAACTTGCACAACACCATGCACAAGAAACATATCGCCGCCTGACAGTCTACCCAAAGCCTCTACAGCAGACCATTTTGAATAAAATTCTTGTTGAACTGAAGATACGCGGGCTTTGATTTTTCATTCCCGTGACGCACTTGCTATAATATTTGCCAAATTACACAAGCTACAGGACAGTCCCATGAGAGAAGTTGAAGTCGCCATCATTGGCGCCGGCAGTGCAGGCCTTTACTGCATGAGCCAGATTAAACGTTTCACCCGTGATTTTGTGATTATTGATGGCGGTGAACTGGGAACAACCTGTGCACGTGTTGGCTGTATGCCATCAAAGGTACTGATTCAGATTGCTGATGATTATCATCGTCGAAATATTTTTAATCGCGAAGGTATCGAAGGCAAAGAAAATCTTTCTGTGAATATTGAAGATGCCATGGAACATGTTCAGGATTTACGCGACACCTTTGTCGACCGCACCCTGTCACACTCTATCGACATGCTTCCCGAAGAACAGCTGATTGAATCCAATGTTCACTTTATTGATGACAACACACTGGAAACGGAAGATGGCGAACAAATTCGCGCCCAAAGAATTATTATTGCGACGGGTTCACGCCCTGTTGTTCCCGACAGCTGGAATGACTTTGCAGGCGACATTATCACTACGGATGAATTCTTTGAATTAGAAGAACTACCCGAGTCCATTGCGGTGATTGGCCTTGGTGTTATTGGTCTGGAAATTGGTCAGTCACTGAGTCGCCTGGGTGTTCATGTAACGGGTATTGACCAGCAAAGCATTATCAGTGGCATTGATGACCCTGAGGTTAACAAGGTGGCTATCGATATTATTGGCAAGGAATTCCCTTTGTGGCTGGGTCAGCCTGCTAACATTGAAAAGCTTGAAAATGGAAAATTAAAAGTAACGGCTGGCGACAACTGTGTCGAAGTGGATAAAATTTTTGCCAGCATGGGCCGCCGCCCTAATACGGACAAGCTGGGACTGGAAAATACTCACTTTGAAATTTCTGACAAAGGCGTTCCGGTATTCAATCCACACACTATGCAACTAGGAGACGGCCCGGTATTTATTGCTGGCGACTGCACCGCAGAAAAACCCATTCTGCATGAGGCCGGTTTTGAAGGTCGTGTCGCAGGCTACAATATTATGCAGGATACACCCGTTTCATTTAAACATAAAACACCATTGGCGATCACTTTCTGCGACCCGAATATTGTTACCGTGGGCGCACAACTGAGTGAACTTGACCAGAACACGATTGCGATTGGTGAAATCCAGATGGCTCCTGTTGGCCGCGCATTAATTATGGGTAAAAACAGGGGGATAATTCGTTTATATGCAGATAAATCCAGTGGAAAATTACTGGGCGCTTCAATGGCCTGTGTTAAAGGTGAAAACCTCGGCCACCTGTTATGCTGGTGCATAGAAATGAACCTGACAGTTCACCAGATGCTAGCCATGCCGTTCTATCACCCGGTTATAGAAGAAGCGTTGCAGGCAGCACTCTACAATCTTAAATCCAAACTCGATATAGAAGATCCTGAGTGGCCTCTGGAAATAGAACCCGTCGAATCATAATTAATTCAGGTGCATCTGATTAAAGGTGCACCTGAAATTAATATCGGGTTTTCCGAGGTGAACTATAACCTGCTGTATTAAATGGCACAGACCTGCCAACCAATGTTTCAATCAATGCCAGCTCATCATCACTGTGATTAAACACCGGTGCTTCTTCAATGTTTTTTCCTGCTGATCTTGATGCATAAATATAGCGTGGCGCATCATGATACTTAGTCACCACTTTCTCACGACTTTTGTTGTCTTTATTGGCGTATAAATCCGCCTCACCATAACAGGTACAGACATACGTTTTGTCTGCTTCAGATTCCATATAAACCCCGGTTCCCCGAATACCAATGGTCGCGGTAGTTGTCTTCAATGTGAGCTTGTGGCTTTCAGAACGACGTCCAAACACGGATAACAACTTACCACTTAATAATCGAACTGTTGACAGAATTGCATTACCCTCTACTATCAACTGACTATTACTTCGTAAAATAAAGGCATCCTGCTTTACCACAAACACCACATGGCTGTCACTTCCTGTAGTTACTGTCGAGTTAACATCAATATAAGTATCTTCGGTGGCCACCTGCCCATTGACCATCACATTCCCGCTCAAATCATAAATCGATTTTCCGGGCTGCAATCTCTGCGGGACTTTACCCATTGCCCAGGCCGGCAATGATGAAACCAGTGTGCCAGTTATAAATACGCCTGCGCTTAACAGATTTATCAGGAATTCACGCCGTGGATCTTCTTTCTTTTCCATGTGCTCCACCTTTGCTATTGTATAGACTGAAATAATCTCTCACTTACGACAGAATGACAAGGAACCAGAAATGATAAAAAAACTGATAAGTCTTGCACTCATAGTACTGTCTTTTAGTGCTCATGCCTCGAGCAAACCTTATGGTATAAACCTCGATGCCGGTATTATATCTGATGACAATGTCGGACGCGCTGCACTGGCCAGTGATATCGTTAGTGATACGATTTTAACCCTGGGCATTAACGTCGACTACAGCTTCCATCTGGATGCGCACAGCCTGATGATGCTTTCCAGCGGTCTCGAGTCATATCAATATCAGGATTTTGACAAACTCTCAAATACTCTGCTTTTTGTTCGAGCCGACCTCGAACTACAGCCGCATCATGGATTCACTGCCCCCTGGTACCTGCTTTCACTTGAGTATAGCGCGGCTAACTACGATAGCAGTCTTCGTGATGCAACCGGTCTCACAGCAGAGCTGGCCATTGGTAAACGTATGACTGATCGAATTTCCATAAGAGGTGGCCTGCTATTTGAAAGCTTTGATGCAGATGTCCGTGAGTTTGATAATGACAATATGCGAGTTTACCTCAATTCAGACTATAAACTCTCAGAACACAATATCATCTATCTGACACTGGCATATACTGATGGCAATACCACAACCTCAACAACCGATACAACACCCGCTAGCAAAACAAGCAATCCCCCCCGCTTTGGCCATCATTTACCCAATGAAGTGAAAACCATTTCATTACGTGCCGATGATGCATTTAGAAACGGTTTTGTATATCAGCTCGACACCGAATCCAGCAGTTTACAGCTAGGCATTAACTATGGATTAAGTGACCATCAATCGATTGATGCATCTGCTTTCTACTTCCGCTCAGATAGCTTCGGAAGTGACACATACGATGGTACAATTTTACAATTAAGTTACCTACATAGATTTCAATGAAGCCATTAGACAATATCATTAATATTCATTTTGAGGACTTCCATAGCCTGGTTATAGATGCCTCTCACACAAAACCCGTTTTAGTCGACCTGTGGGCTGAGTGGTGCTCACCCTGCCGCATCATCGCACCGATGCTTGAAAAAATCGCTGCTGAATTCCCGGACACGTTGACGATCACTAAAATTGAAGTCGATGAAGGTGAAAACATGAAAATCGCAGGCAAATATCAGGTCAGAGGCTTTCCTACATTAATATTATTCCAGAATGGCAAGGAAGCGGGGCGATTTAGCGGCGCCAAACCATTACACTTTATTCGTGAATTCATTGAAGACCACTGCGATATTGACTAAAGCATAATCTTTTAAGAATGATTAAAATACAGTTTTTGCTAGACTCATATAACCCTGGATTTACAATATAAAACAAGGATTAATGCATTCCTAATGAATAGCAATTTGAAACATCTCTTTCTAACAGGCATAACACTACTATGCTTCTCATCCAGTGTTTTTTCAGACGACAAACCGTCTTCAAAACCACTCGATAATTATCAAAAAGGTCTACAGGCCTTTGAAAAAAATGACCATGCTACCGCACTCATTTTATGGTTCCCCCTGGCCGACAAGGGACATGCCGACGCCCAGTTTCATCTTGGCAAAATGTACCTGGATAACAACAACCCGGGATATGATCCTGAAACAGCAGCCAAATGGCTATCTCAATCTGCCGACCAGAACCACACAGAATCACAGTCTTTATTAGGCCAGATGTACCTCAAAGGCACGGGAGTCAAACGAAATTTTAAAAAAGCAGCACACTGGTTACTCAAAGCCGCGAAACACAACAATATCGAAGCAGAATATCTACTGGGTAAACTTTATTATTATGGTGATGGTGTTAAAAAATCACGTAAAGACTCAATCTACTGGTACAAAAAAGCCAGTGAACAGGGCCACGATAGAGCATCGGTAGAATTAGCACTGCTTTACCTTAATGGCAAGAACGTCAAACAAAACACTGCGAACGCTAAACAATTACTTGAAAAAGCTGCCAGCCATAATAATAGTTATGCACTTTTAACGCTTGCCCGCTTTTATGAAGAAGGAAAATACTACGAAAAAGATCTACAGCAATCGCTGGTATTTTATACAAAATCTGCTGAAGCTGGCTCTATGGATGCACAGTTTAAGTTAGCAGATGCATATGACCAGGGCACACTCACCAAACAAGACCGCAATCGATCATTTGTCTGGTATCGCAAGGCAGCTGAGCAGGGGCATCTGGAGTCCCTCTATCGACTTGGACGAGCTTATGTAAATGGTTATGGCACAAATAAAGACTTTAAAAGGGGGGTAAATGCTTTCCATAAAGCAGCAGAACGTGGACACGGCCAGGCACAAATGGACCTTGGTGTTGCCTACTATACTGGAAAAGGTGTTGCCCCTGACTCAACGATCGCTTATGCCTGGTTTTATGTTGCTGCAGCAAACAAGGTTAAAGATGCACGTAAAACCCAGAAAACGCTTTACCAGAAACTGACTAAGGAAGATAAACGCATTGCTGCAAAGCTGGGAATCGAGTACAAACGTAAATATTATGTGCGAAAAAAGTAACTCCTGTGCCACTTATCGAATAGAAACCTGTTTGTGAGCTATTACACACACTTTTTAACCACATTAACTAAACTATTGATATTCAATAATTTAGCAACTTCATTTTTTAAAATGGACTAATGCAAAGATACCATTTACTGCAGCGCTGCCTCCCCATTTCAGGCGGCAAAACTATCCGGCTATTTAGCCTGTGTTTTGCTGTGTCTATTAGTGCACCTAGCTTATGTCTTGCCAATATTCCAGGCAATTCTTACCCTGATTATCTTCAGTCAGAAGAGTTCACTGCTTATGCTGCTCAACGTGAAACCTATATTGCTGCTAGCAAAGCATTTGATAGCGGCAATATAAACAAGTTCAAACAGCTTTCTCGACAACTCAAAGACTACCCTCTTTACCCATATCTGGAATATAAGGCCTATAACAGCAAGCTATCTACATTATCACAACAACAGGTACAGTATTTTCTGAAAACCTATGATGAAACGGTGGTTGGTGACTGGCTACGTTCCAAGCTCATTACAACCTATAGCCGAAAAAAGCGATGGCAATCTCTCATTGATATTTACCGCCCAGGTTATGGCGTCACCGCCGAATGCAACTACTTGTATGCACTTATCAAGAATAAACAGGCCAGCCTTGCCTACCCCCGAATTGAAGCACTCTGGTTATCACCATCATCACAGCCCAAACAGTGTGACAAGGTGTTTAGCCACTGGAAGAAACAGGGATTACTCACCCCTGAACTTATCTGGGAACGCTTTAGACTTGCCATTAATGACGGAAATCGATCCCTGGCAAAATACCTGTTCACGTTGATGTCGGGCGGTGACCGAACGGCAGCACAACTTTGGCTCAAATCCCATAATAGACCGCAGAAAGTTCGCTTTTCCGAAATCCGTCAACTACCCCAGCCAGAACAGTCCAGCTTATTAGTCCATTGGCTTAAACGACTGGTTCGTCATGACATTGATCTCGGTATCGAAACTTTTCTTCAACATCAGAACTACCCCTTTACTCGCCAGCAACACGCCCAGGTTACACGCTACATTGGCTTGAAACTAGCTCGTTCACACCTGCCAGGCGCTCACCTCTGGCTCGCTCGTGTACCTGCTGAAGAAACAGATAAACACGTAAAGGAATGGAAAATTCGTACCGCCATACGCCAGGGAGACTGGGTTCAGGTTGTTGAAAATATTAACCAGCTAAGTACGTCTCAACAAAACACGAATCGCTGGCAATACTGGTGGGCTTATGCCAATGAAGAACTGGGTAATAATAATGATGCCATCGGTATTTACCAGCGCCTCGCTGAAAAGCGCAGCTATTATGGCTTCCTTGCAGCCGATCACCTCAATCTTAATTACAACTTCCGAGACCGCCCGATAGAACCTTCTGAAGATGCCATTAGCTATATCAGACAACAACCAGAAACCACCAGGGCGAGAGAGTTTTACCTGATGGAACGTCAACTCCCAGCTCGACGCGAATGGCAGCGTCTGTTGAAACGGCTCACATCAGAACAAAAGCTTGCCGCCTCAAAACTTGCACAACTCTGGGGGTGGCATGATCGCGCTATAATAACCATGGGGCAAACACGATACCGTGATGACATCGAGCTCCGCTTCCCTCTACTCATGCAAGAAAAAATTCACAAATGGTCATCTCGTCATAATATAGAAGCCGCCTGGACCTACGCTATTATTCGCCGTGAAAGCGCCTTTATATCGGATGCTCGCTCATCTGTAGGCGCTATGGGGCTCATGCAATTAATGCCAAATACAGCACGTAGTATGGCTCGCCACCTGAACATACATTATTCGGGCTACTCCAGCCTGCTAACCACTAACACCAATATCCGTCTTGGAACTGGCTATCTGGATCGGATGCTGGAAAAACTCAACCTGCAGGTTCTCGCAACTGCTGCCTATAATGCAGGGCCTCACCGAGTTGAGGCATGGCTGCCAGAACATAGAGCAATGGATGCAATGCGCTGGATTGAAACCATTCCCTTTCAAGAAACCCGTGAATATGTCAGTAACGTTTTGGCCTATATGGCTATCTACGAGCACCGCATGCAACGCACGGTAACTCGCCTACGTGACAGAATGCCACCGATTCCTCCTAAAGAAGCATCAAGTGATGAGTCTGCCATCTCTCAGGCCGTCAGCCTGCCCAATACCCCATTTTCTCCGCCTGAAACAAGCCCACTTAAAGAAAAATCCTGATTTTCATATAAAAAACATGAAGATAGTTGCACTTGCTAATAATCTAGTCTAAGTTTATTATGTAATTAACGTTAATTGCTTTGATAAATCCGCACCAGGAGCATATAAATGAAAAATGACAACAAATTAAGAATTGGCGACAAAGTTAGAATCAAGCGTACTGGACAGGAGGTTACTGTAGATCAGGTGAGCGCCCATGGTTTTAGCGTTATCAAGTTTAATTCAGGTGGTACTTACCGATTCCTGAATCATCACCTTGAAAAGCAAGACAATCAGAACATAGTTTATAACTAAATATGGCCGTGTTGTGCACCAGGGAGGGGGCACGTTATCGGACAATGGATACTCAAGAAATATTTGATATCGTCGATGAATAGAGTATCTATTTATACTTATACACGAACACTGATATGGCAAATATTCCTACCATCCATCGCCGAGTTAGCCAGCTATCCAGGCCTATTCGTCGAAGCCAGAAGGTTACTCAAAGCGAACACCCCGCAGATGAAGAGCAGCGACACAGTAGCTTTAAAGAGAGACGACGAGGGGATCGCCGCAAACACAGCACCAGGGTGCGCCTTGAGAGGCGAGACAGGCATAAAAACAGGCGCCAGTTAAAGCGGCACCAGAAAAATGAAAGCGTCTCACAAGAGACTTCAGAAAGAATGGGACGTCATATAAACACTGAAGCCTGACCCGCACTCCATCAATTTGCTTTGATATGATACCCAATATTCATTAAGCTTAAATTATGGCCTCCGCAGACAACCCTTTTATTAATTTACGTGAAGTTTATGAAAAAAAAAGCACTCATTACCTTACAGTTTGTCATCTTTGCGATTCTAGCAACCGCCGGCATTTTATATGTTCTTAACAAGTCGCCAGTAGAAGACCTTGGCACCTATGAAAAACAGGAAGTAAGAGTACCTAACAAGGACTCATCGATAGTAGATCAGTTTTTCAGCCCTAAGTCTAAAGCTCCGCAGCAAAGTGATGATGTATCTCTGATGGGTGGCTCAAGCCGCTATGACGAGGTTCGCATAGGCAAAAGCCTAGAAGAGGAGTAGTTATCTACTGTTAATAGTGACTCTGGTCGATCAGCTGTTCTATCAACGGTGAGCAGATCACATCGAGCGCATGCCCCATGCCACAGCCGGGTATTACCAGACTGTTTCGCCGGGTCATTACCGCCCCTTCTATAGAGTCAGCGTAATAAGCAACATCATGCTTATGTGCTTCCCGAAAACTCACCACCAGGACACTCTCGTCATCATTGGGTACCGCAGACATATCGAATGGATTCGATGTATCAACCACCGGCATACGCTGAAAGTTTATATCTGTTAACGAAAACTGTGGCACGATAAAATGAATATAATCCTGTAGCTGATGCAGAATTTGTTCGGTCACCTTTTCTGCTGTCAACTGCCACTTGATACGATCGCCCTGAATACGCTGAATCCACTCCAGGTTTATCGCAGGCACTACACCTATTAGCAAATCAACATACTGGGCAACATCAACACCCTGACCAGAATGACCATTTCGACGTTCATTATCCACAATTTGGCCATTACCTGATTTACGACGCGTCCATGATTCAGCTACTACCCCTCCATGCATCCCCTCATAGAACAGGCAATCTGTATCCTGCGGCAGATTCTGCCATTCGGTAAACTCTCCTGGTACTTCGTCAAATAAATGCTGATTTTGCTGATTTACTTTGTATCGAAAACAGCCACTTCCTGATTCGGCGTAGCTTTTAAAACAGGATTCAAGTTTTGAAAAATCATTCAGGTCAGGACCATAGCAACTTAATGATTTGCCTTCAGATTTAGCCTGAATTATCATTTTTTCAGTCGCTTTATCGTCATAACGAAGAAAACCATCACCTTCGATAAAACCTGCCTGGATATTATGACGAAAAAATATTTCCTTGAATGTTTTCTGGACAGAAGAAGTACCTGCTCCACAAGCGCCTGTTACTGCAATAATGGGATGTGTTTTTGACATAACGCTAAAGCGCCTTTAATTTTTTAAGACACACAAGCTTATATTGATATGGAACCCGGTCAACCATTTATCGACACCTTGTTGACGCTTGTTAATTATCAACTATTAATATATTGATACTCCCCCAGATTTTCAAGTGTCATCCAGGCCTTAACAAGATGGGAGGTTCTTATGAATAACCAGGGTTTCTATTACACTGGCCCCGAAAGGCGTCACGCAAAAGCACCAAGACGATTAATTTTTTGCCGAAGACACAGAATCCGCAGAGAGTCACTTGTAACTGACTGTCGGCAGACACCCTGCAGAAGGCAGGAAGATGTAGATGGTTACATCGAACTGAGCACCTTATACGACGGAGAGAATCAATCCCAGAGACCGCCCCATACGGAAAAATAAATTAGCACTATCGCAAAAGCTACCACCAGGAAGCGGTAGCTAGATACTGCATTACAAAACTGGCATCGACGTGGCATCTGAAGCCCGGGCTAATTCACTTCAGAGCTGCCTGCCAGCTATCCAGGTCAGTCACTGTATCTGTTCGCTCTCTCAAAACCACTCCGATTTGAAAATATCCACCCACTTCCATTTCAGTACACCAGCGAACGTTACCTGTAAGAAAATAACGCTTATTATCATCTTTCAGTGTTACCCATACGTCCAGCACACTATCCAGCTTTATAGGTTGATTTATTTCGATACGTAAACCAGTTGCTGAAACATCAATTGTTGATCCACAAAGTGTTTTACCTAGTAAGTTAGGGTTTTCCGATGAGAAGACTATTTTTAGTTCAAGAGCTTCTTGTAAATGGTATCGTTGGGCACCACGGCGCTCTTCAAGTGTATTTTCCATGCAAATGTCCCAAAATGACAGTCGTATTATTATAAGTGCTTTGACACAGCCCTTAACAACCCTGTGAATTAAGTATTTTCAACAGGCATGAATAATTTAGTATAGGCTGGCATTCAGTTTTTTCCAGCTCTATAACCTAATCCGATGCCAAGCCTGGATTTCATATCCTCCAGAATATAGTAACTGGCTGGCACCAATAGCAGGCTGACTATGGTTGCAAACATAACACCAAACGCTAATGATACAGCCATAGGGATTAAAAATTGCGCCTGCACACTTCGTTCCAGCATCAATGGCGTCAGTCCTGCAAAGGTAGTCAGCGAGGTCAATATTATTGGCCTGAAACGAGCTGCTCCAGCTTCACGTATCGCACTGGTCAGATTAATACCTGATGCACGCTGCCGATTAATATAATCGACCAGCACCAGGTTATCATTAACCACTACTCCCGCGACAGCAATCATGCCACTCAGGGAAAGCAGGCTAATATCAAGCCCAAGTAGTATGTGCCCCAGAATTGCACCAATTAAACCAAAAGGGATAGCACTCATCACCATCAGCGGCTGGGTGTATGATTTAAATGGAATCGCCATTAATGCATAAATACCGATCAACGCCATGATAAAGCCCTGATACATAGCAGTAATTAATTCATCCTGATTTTTCTGACTTCCTGACTTACTCCATTTCACGCCAGGGTAGGTTCCAGAAAAATCATCCAGGAAGTCTTTTCTAAGACTCTCATTAACCTGTGAAGGCACAGCTTTCGATTCGTCTATTCTGGCACTCACCGTAACCACTCGCTTTCTATCGATGCGAAGAATCTCAGTTGAACTCGATGCAAAATGTATATCTGCCACTTCAGCAATTGGCACATCGGAACCATCATCTAGCCTGATAAACATTGTCTCAAGAAAATACAAGGATTCTCGTTGCGACGCCGGATAACGCACAACGACCTTGACTTCATCTCGACCACGCTGAATACGCTGAATCTCTTCACCGTAAAATGCCTGCCTGACCTGACGCGCTAATAACTGAGGCGTTACACCAAGCGTTTCAGCATAAGGTTTTAATTTGAGTTGGACTTCTTTTTTTCCTGCCTCATAAGTATCCTGAATATCAAATACACCAGTATAAGATTTTAACTGCGCCTTTAATGCCGCAGATGCTTTAATCAGCTTTTCAATATCTTCCCCAGTTAAGTCAACACTGACTTCAGGACCAGAATCACGCAAGCTCGATTGAAATGTTAATTGAGTAGCTCCTACAACCTCCCCAACCGACTCACGCCATAAACGTAAAATCTCCTCGCTTTCTACTTTTCGATCTTCAGATGCGGCCAACGAAAGCGATACCTCTCCTACATGAGATCCTTCCTTGCCACTGCGACTAACAACCTGCAAGCCTATTGTCGACACGATACTTTCTATTTGCTCCTCACCACTGCGAATTCTTAATTGCTTCCTTAGCTCCTGAGCCACCTGTTCAATTTTCTCTACCGCATTTTCAGTTTTATCTACAGGCGTTCCCTGCGCAAAAGCAACACTCGCAATTGCGATGTCACCTTCCACTTTCGGGAAGAATAAAAGATGTATCCAGCCCCCGTATAACACAGTTATAAAAATCAAAAAAGCACCTACAAAACTCGACACAGTTAAATAACGCCACTGCAACACTCGATCAAGAAATGGCTTATATTTATATTCGATGAATTTTTCCAGCCAGCTAGAAAATGTTTTCTGAAATTTTGTATAGCGATGCTTTCCGGAAGATTGTTCTTTTATATTCGATAGATGTGCAGGCAATACAAAGAGACATTCCACCAGTGAAAACAACAGTGTAATTATCACCACCTGCGGTATCACCATCCATAGTCGCCCATCAGCTCCAGGCAAGAACAATATTGGCATAAAAGCAACAACACTGGTAAGAACTGCAAAGGTAACGGGCACCGATACACTTTGCGCACCGGCAATTGCTCCCTGCAAACCTAGCTGTCCACTCCTATGATACTTATGAATATTTTCACCAACAACAATTGCATCATCGACGACAATTCCCAGCACGAGAATAAAGCCAAACATTGAAATCATATTAATGGAGCCATCAAAATAGGGCAACAACCAGAACGCCCCCATAAATGATATTGGTATACCAAGACTAACCCAGAAAGCAACTTTAAAACGCAGGAATAGTACCAGCACCATGAACACCAGAAATAAACCTGTCAACGCATTGCGCGTCAACAAATTCATTCTACTTTTAAAATAATCTGATTTATCCTGCCAGACATTCAGCGTCACACCCTGAGGCAATTGAGGATTCTTATTCTCTATATATTGCTTAATGCTATCTGATATCTGCAGAATATTCTGTTCACCCAATCGATAAACCGTTATTAGAATACCTGGCTCACCATTAAAACGCCCTTCAAATTCAACATCCTCAAAGCCATCAACAACTCGTGCAACATCTTCCAGCTTCAATAACTTACCATCTGCTGAAGCCCTTAACGTTATATCTTTAAAGTCATCGGCCCAGTATGATTGTGATTGCGTACGAAGCAACACATCACCACTACTGGTTTTAAGCTTTCCTCCTGGCAGATCAAGTGATGCACTACGAACTGCCTGTGCAACCTCATCGAAACTGAGGTCAAATTCATGTAATCGCCCTTCAGATAATTCAATGTTAAGCTCATAATTCCGTGCATTGACAATTTCAACCTGTGTAATACCGTCTAGCTCTGTTATTTCATCCCTAACCAGTTCTGCAATGCTTTTTAACGTCTGCTCATCCGTGCTTCCTGCGACCACTACATTTGCAACACTCGTCTTAATACTGATTTCTCGAATGATCGGTCGCTCGACATTTTCTGGAAAATTACTAATTGTATCGACGCGGGATTTAATCTCATCCATGATTTCACGCGTTTCATAGCCTGGCTCGACATCTGCACGAACATTACACACACCTTCTGACGCACGGCTGACCAGTGTTCGTATACCTTCAATATCAAATATTGATTCTTCAACGCGGACACAGACTGAACGTTCAATTTCCTCTGGAGACGCACCCGGATACAAGACATTTACTGACACCATATCCAGGGATATATTGGGAATAAGTTCCTTGCGTGTATCTTGAAGTGAAAGAAACCCTGCAACAACAATTAGCACCATCATTAAATTTGCCGCAACTCTGTTTTCAGCAAACCAGGCGATTAAATTATTCATTTGGGTTTAACGTTCTACTTGAATTATCTTGTATGAATGGCTTCGACCTTAGGGGCATTTTATCAACAGGAAAATCTATTGAAGTAACAACAACACGCTCTCCTGTTTTAATACCTGACTCGATATAAACAACTTCAGCATCCTTTCCATATAATCTGACATGACGCCTTTCCAGCTGATCATTATGATTAACCAACCATAACTCATCAGCACCTCGTAAAGCTACGCGTGGAATCTTGAAAACATTTTCCTTAGGCTCTCCTGTCAAAACAGCCCTGACAAACATGCCTGGCGTCAGCGGCGGCACATTCAACTGTATCGCCTGTTCATATGGCTTGTCGATTTTTGCTACCAGTTTAATTAAACGACTTTTTGCATCAAGTTGATGCTCCAGATATGAAAACTCAGCTCCCCACTGATAACTAGCATTCTGATATTCGGCGCTCAAACTAATTTTAATATCATTAAACTGACTATTATCACCTAAATTAACACCCAGCAGATGAATCTGTTGCAGGCTCAATGGTAGACCAACTTCTACAGACTCTATCGAGTAAACATCTGCCAGAACGGTCCCACTCGCAACAAACTGTCCCTGATCAATAAACTTTTTACTGACTCTGCCATCAAACGGCGCTTCGATTTTAGTTCGCTGTAATTGCAGTTTAGCTAATTCATAATCAGCTTTTGCCGACTTAAGACTAGCCTGAGCTTCAATCAGGTGTGGTTTTTTTAATGCATAATCAGTACTCGATGAAACATTGCGACCAATCTGTTTTAAATCAAACCTTGCCTGTTCAGCTTCAATTTTTACACGCGCCAGTTTTTGCTCTGCCGAAGCAACATTTGACTCGGATCTGGCGAGAGCCAACTGATATTCTAAATCTTCTATTTGAAGTAATAGATCGCCTTTTTTAAATTTTCCAGCCCTGAACTTTGCAGGCGATACATAGTCAATTTTACCACTGACTTCCGCCACCAGACTAATTGCCTGACTGGCAGCGACATTGCCCTGTGAAACAATCGGAACTGATATTGATTCAGACTTCGCGACAATGTACTCAACCAACGGCGGCTCATCTCGAACTATCTTTTTTTCAGCTTCTGGCTTAAATATAACCAGTAGAACAACAATAATTATAGATACGCTAAACACGATACCGACATACAATCCCTGCCTGTTATTAGCGAGCTGATCTTTGCTCTTGTGTTCATTCATAATTGTTTATTGGCTATTCGCTTTTATGGGTTAATATAGTGTCAACATCTTCCTCTATCATTTCAACCTTCTCAATTTTCTCAAATCTTGACGTTATCTTCCTGGCAGATGTATGTACCTCACTGACATCTTTATTTGCCTGTGATATATGCTTAGCCAGATTATCCATGCGCATCTGAAATCGAGAAAAGTCTTTTGATAATGCAACCAGGTGCTCTTGTATCAAGTGCACCTGTTTTCGTGTTGCTGAATCTTTCAAAACTGCGCGCGCTGTGGTTAGCACAGCCATTAATGTTGTAGGCGAAACCATCCAGACACGCGCTCGCTGAGACTCTTCTACAAGATCATAGTAGTGTGCATGTATTTCAGCAAATATTGCTTCTGCCGGTATAAACATCACCGCGCCGTCAGATGTCTCTCCGGGTATAATGTATTTTCCTGCAATATCATTTACATGCTTTTTAATATCTTTTTTAAATTGTTTTTCAGCCGCCATACGCTCAATTTCAGACGCCTCAATATCCATCATCTTCTGATAGGACTCTAATGGAAATTTTGAATCGATTGCAATATCACCGCTTGGCTCTGGCAGAAACAGCATACAGTCTACCCGCGTGCTATTCGACAAGGTATATTGAAATGAAAAACTGTTTTCCGGCATTACATTACGCACCAGCGATGCCAGCTGCACCTCACCAAAGGCACCACGTGATCGCTTGTCGGCTAGTACCTCCTGGAGACTAACGACATTACCTGATAGTTCAGTGATTTTCTTCTGCGCCTCATCGATCAGTGCCAATCGTTTTACTACATCAGCAAAGGTTGCCGTGGTTTTTTCAAAACCCTCATTAAGACGTTTATCTACCTGACCTGATATTTCTTTAAGGCGCAAATCAGTTGACTGAGTCAAGGCTTCAACTTTCTTACCGAGTGCCTCACCATTTCGAGACAGTGCTTCCGTTACCTGATTTCGTACTTCAGACATGCCTAGTGTTAGACTATCCTGTTGTGTTTTCAATGCATCTAACTGACGCGCCTCAAATGACTCACGATGGCGATTTAAACCAAGTTGTATAGATTCACTATTACTAGCCATTTTTTCCATAAGCTGACTAGTCAGTTCAGCGACTCTTCGTTCCTGGGAAGTCTGTAGATCATGCATCTTTTCAGACAACATGTTCTGAATTTCATTCAACTGTTGCGTTTGTTGCTGCCTGTCCTGTACCAACTGCTCCTGCAACACTTGTAACAATTGACTCTTATAGAGTCTGAACTGACTACTCAGCCACCAGAACAGGGCGACAATCACCAGTGCTATCGCAATTGCAAATATCAGTAGTTGATTGTCCAAGTCTACATTCATACTAAACTCTCATTAAAATTACTATTCATGGCAACAATTACCATTATTTACCTATATCCCACACGATAATCCCTTTTTTAGCTCACCTTTTCCGAGGTATCATTGCCACTTTTCATATTTCACAACAATACCACAATGCCAAATATTCTTCTCACCGGTGTCGCTACTCTGGACACCATTAATCAGGTAGCACACTACCCACCAGAGGATAGCGAAGTCAGGGCGTCAGTACAGCAACTACGCCTGGGGGGAAATGCGGCTAATTCGGCTGTTGTGCTTCAGCAACTCGGTGCGCATACTTTCCTTCTGGCAAATCGTGCCGATGACAATCAGGCCGACTTTATTTTCACACAACTGGAACAGCGCGGCATTAACACCGGCTTCTGTCCTGTTCAAATGGATAGCTGTACCCCGACATCTTATATCACCCTTAGCCAGAGTACTGGCTCACGTAGCATTGTACATTACCGTAAGCTCGATGAACTCAACAGCAAAGACTTCAAAACACTCCCACTGGAGACTTTCGACTGGTTACATTTCGAAACGCGTGACTGTCATAATCTGTTATTGATGCTGCAACACGCCAGTCAATATGCAGCAACAATTTCTCTGGAACTTGAAAAACCACGAGAACACATAGATTCCGTGATTCCATTTGCTGATTTACTGTTAATCTCACGCCCATTTGCAGAAGCCCGTTACTTTCAGTCAGCGAAAGAGTGCTTACAGCATTTTTCACAACTCTTCCCAGATAAAACCATTAGCTGTACCTGGGGTGATGCAGGTGCCTGGATATATCATCAGAACAATATAATTCACCAGGCTGCATTTCCGGCAAGCCCACTAATTGAAAGCCTGGGCGCTGGTGACACCTATAATGCTGCAATTATTTATGCACTGGCAAACATGCAACCGGTCAATGCCGCTATCAAATCCGCTTGCCAGCTTGCTGCGAAAAAATGCACACAAACTGGATTCGATAACTTAACCTTAAAGACATAGTATTTAGTGGAGATTTAATATGTCAGACATTTTATGCAATATCAACGACATTACTGACCCTGGCGCAAAGGGCTTTAAACTGAAACAGGGACGCAATGAGCTACTGGTTTTCGTTGTAAAAAAAGAAGGGCAGATTTATGGCTATGAAAATGCCTGCCCTCACGCAGGAATCAATCTTGAATGGCAGGAGGATGACTTCCTGGATATCAATAAAGAACATATCCAGTGTTCGGTTCATGGTGCGTTATTTAAAATTGAGAACGGCGACTGTATGGGTGGACCCTGCAATGGAGAGGGCCTGACACCCGTCAACCTCACACAGGATGAGCAGGGTAATATCAGCCTGTCTGAATAACGATTCACATGCTATCACTGGCGACTCGCCTGTTTCCTGTCTGGGCCATTATTGGCTGTTATCTTGCCTGGCTTTCACCGGCGCTTTTCGCCTCTCTGAAACCAGGCATATTCCCTTTGCTGGCATTAATTATGTTCAGCATGGGGTTGACGCTGCATTTTGATGACTTTTCTCGCGTCTTCAAAACCCCACGCCTGATTGCACTGGGCCTGTTACTGCAATACAGCATTATGCCAGCACTTGCTTTGCTGGTCTCCGCTACCCTCGGCCTGTCGCCTCTATTAACTGCTGGCATGATACTGGTTGGCGCAAGCCCTGGCGGCACCGCTTCTAATGTTATCTGTTATCTAGCGGGCGCCAACGTTGCTCTTTCGATCACCCTGACCAGCCTGTCGACCCTACTGGCAATATTTCTAACGCCCTGGCTAAGCTGGTTTTATATCGACACCTCTATTCATGTACCGGCACTGGAGATGCTGAAAAGCATCTTCATGCTGGTGATAATACCTGTTAGCCTGGGCATTTTAATCAACCACTACCTGCATCGAAAGCTCACGCCTGTTCGCGAACTGTTTCCACTCATATCGGTTTTAGCCATCGTGACAATTATTTCTATTGTCGTCGCACTTAATCATGAACGACTAGGCACCCTTAGCCTGATGCTGGTACTTGCGGTGGTTATACATAATCTGAGTGGGTTGGGGATCGGTTATGTAACGGCAAAATTTTTCGGATACAAAGAACAGGACTGCCGCACACTAGCGATCGAAACCGGCATGCAAAACTCCGGACTCGCAGTGGCTCTGGCAGTGAAATACTTTAGCCCGCTGGCAGCACTACCCGGTGCTATTTTCAGTATCTGGCACAATCTTAGCGGCTCTTTACTGGCCGCACTTTGGCGCAGCAGACGCTAACCTACCGCTTTATCAACTGGCCTTACCACAACATTTTTTATATTTCTTACCACTGCCACAATAGCAGGAATCATTCCTGCCAGGAAGCGGCGCACTTAGAACAACAGCACTTTCTATCTGCTCACCATCAAGATAGAGCCACACCCCATCCTGCCTGACAAATCGACTCAACTCATGCATCTGCCCGGCAATTCCGCTCTCAACATAACTGGCTATAAATTCAACACTGGCTTCATCGCCCTGACTTTGATGCCGTATCACGTTTAACCCAGTCCAGTGTACTCCAGGTGACAAGGTCAGCTGTAATGGACATGTTGATGGATGCCAGCTCGCCCTGATAAAAGCTTCATTGCCGCTCTGATAAGCAACATAACGTGAGCGCATCAGCTGCTCAGCGGTCTCTGCTCGACGCTTTCCATGAATAATAGAAAAGCAACACTCATCTGAATTTTCACCACTCCCACAGAGACATTTTTCGCTCATATTGGCCATCCAATTTAAACTATCTAACTGATTTTAATATAAATATGATACAAATACTGCACAAAGGAAAGATCTGTCTTTTACCTCTGGGGGATATTGACAATTGCAGCAACTGATACTATTGTAAGTAAACGATCACTAACTTGATCTATACAAAAATGTTTCTGAATAATGAGGAGAAACCCAATGAGTTTCGACGCTGAATTAGACGCTAAAGGTCTAAACTGCCCCCTGCCTATCCTGCGCGCCAAGAAAGCTATTGCTGAACTGTCTGCAGGTCAGGTTTTAAAAATTGTTGCTACTGACCCAGGTTCAGTAAAAGACTTTGAAGCTTTCTGCAAACAGACTGGTAACGAATTACTGTCTAGCGCAGAAGCTGGTGGAGCTTTCGAGTTCATGATCAAGAAGTCTTAATCGACATATTGATTATAAAAAGGCACCAGCTTCTGGTGCCTTTTTTAATTGTACCATTACATTTAGTCAAACAAGGCCATTGACCTTGACCAAACGACTCTCAGCAGAAGAAAGACGCGCCTCGATCATTACTGTTGCCAAGCGACTATTTGCAACTAACGGTTTCCATGGCGTTTCAATCGACGAAATTGTTAAAGAAGTCGGCGTCAGCCCAGCCATCCTGTACCGACACTTCGAATCTAAAGAAGAGCTCTACAAAGCCGTACTTCAGGAATTTTCAGCCACTCGTGAATCCTATGTTGAAACCATTGTCGCAGACGACATTGGCTTTGAGCAGGTTCTACGCGGCATGACAACCGTATTTGTTGCCAGCATTATGAATCACCCTGATATGCTGAAAATGGAAATGCACTCCCAGTTAGAAGGCTCTGCTGCCAGCCAGGAATTTTTCCTTAATCGCTGGAAAAGCTTTACTGATTATATAGAATTTAATCTGACGGAACTTCAGGCCCAGGGTAAAATCAAAACCATCAATGCACAGGCTGCGGCACTGATGTACCAGGGCATTATAAGAGAGGTCCTGCTACTCAAATGCATGCAACCAACCGATCGACTGCAGGACACACCCGTTGCCTTACTGGTCGATGAAGTGATTACACTATTTATGAAAATTATTGAAGCCAAGCGAAAATAACCGGGGTTAACCATGATAAAAAAAATCTTCCTTTCCACACTTCTGCTAGTTCTATCATCAACTGCATTTGCTACAGACAAGTCGCAGGTACGTATCATCACTAACAAAGGAATTATTGAGCTTGAACTCAACCCAGAAAAAGCCCCTAATACAGTGAAGAATTTTTTACAGTATGTCGATAACGGACTCTACAACGGCACCATCTTTCACCGTGTTATTAAAAATTTCATGATTCAGGGCGGTGGCTTTGATAAAGATCTGAACCGTAAACAAACTTTAGCACCTGTGAACAATGAAGCGTTTAACGGTCTGAAAAACGAGCGCGGAACCATTGCAATGGCACGCACTAATATGCCCCACTCGGCCACTTCTCAATTCTTTATTAACACCGTAGATAATGAGTTTTTAAACTTCAGAGAAAAAACCATGCGTGGCTGGGGCTACACTGTGTTCGGAAAAGTAACCAAAGGCATGAAGGTCGTCGATGCTATCGAAAACATCCCTACAGGTGCCCGAGGGGTTTTTAGACAAGATGTTCCAGCCGAAGATATTATTATTGAAAAAATAGAAGTGATAACTTCAAAATAGTTTAAATATTATTCTTATTAAGTTCAGCTATTGGCGTTGATACATAGTTACCCTGAATATGATCAACGCCACATATTTTTAACAACCTTAAAATCTCAGGACTTTCCACATATTCCGCCACTGTACTACATCCCAATGAATGCGCAACATCATTCATTGCGGTTACAATCGCCCGATCAATAGCGCCTCGCGCCATACCTTTAACAAATTGCCCATCAATTTTAACAAAGTCTGCTGGCAGACTTTTAAGCTGAGAAAACGAGCAAAACCCGGAACCAAAATCATCTAGAGAAAAACGACATCCCATTGCTTTCATTTCTTCAATAAAATGACTAGCCGCATTAAAATTAGCAATAGCACAGGTTTCCGTTACTTCGAAAATTAATGACGATGTATCTGCCGGGCACTGTTCAACCATCTCCTTTATTTTCAAAAGACTGTCTTCTGAAGATATGGTTTGCCCTGAAAGATTAATCGAAAATGAAATATTTGATCGGTGCAAGTGAACCTCGCCGAGCACCTCTAATGCTTTATGTATAACCCATAGATCCACTTCAGACATCAAATTAAAACGTTCAGCTGTCGGTATAAAAGCATCTGGATAATAGATCCCCGCCACCTCATCTTTCATACGCAACAGGATTTCATAATGAAGAGGATTCTTTTCATCATCAACATATTTAGACCACAAGATTCCATCTTCAGCCGGTAGATGACTCAAATCAACAGACGACAACTTTAAAATTGGCTGATAATGCAATTCGAAACGATCTTCAAGCATCGCTTCTCGCAAACGCTGCGACCAGCCAAGCTCGCTTCCCATAAGATTTTTTTCATCGCTCGTCTTCTCATATAGATGTGTCTGATTACGACCACTTCGTTTAGCTATATGGCATGCTATGTCTGCATTTGCCAGCACATCTCCAGCTGTCATGCCACTGTTCTCAATTAATGCCACGCCAAAGCTGCCATGCACATTATAATTTTCACCAGCATAGCTAAACTGAAATTTCTCAAGAACCTGACGAAATGTTTCTGTCACGATCATTGCGGACTCTTCGTCGACATCTTTTAGTATGATCGCAAACTCATCTCCGCCCAACCTAGCCAAAGTATCTTTTGCACGCAACTTAATAGATAATAATTTAGCTATTTCAATTAATAATCGATCACCAGCATCATGACCCGCAGTATCATTAATATATTTAAATCGATCAAGATCTAGATATACTAGCGCACTTTTAATTTCTGTTGCGCACACTCGACTAACTTCTGAATCAAGTTGATCTTCAAAATATCGTCTATTACAGAGCTTAGTTAAGTGGTCATGGGTTGCTTGCCAGTGCAGCTTCTCTTCAAGCATTTTACGTTCAGAAATATCCCTAAACGCAATAACTGAACCTTCCTGCTTATCGTGAATTCTTAACGGATAAACCGTACACTCAACAGGCACCGGCTTACCACAGGCATGTTTAAATACAGTCTCCCAGCTTCTAAGCTCCACCCCCTGACCATAAGAACGATACAATCTATCATGACTTAATATTTTTTCATCGAGGTCATAATGAAAAGCTTCTGCTGCAGACACACCAATGATTTTTTCATCACTGGTTTTACCAACAATATTCAGTGCTGTGGGATTTACAAACGTAACAACACCTGCTTTATCGACGCCGTAAACCCCTTCACCAACAGATTCTAGTATACCGGCAAGTCGCTCCCGCTCTGACTCACTATGCTTCTGCACTTCTATAAATCGACTCATTGAAGCGATACGCGCGAGAAACAATTCCTCTGCCTCGTTCTTGAACATACACTCAACAGCACCGGATTCAAGGCAGTCTTTAATCACTTCATCCAGATAGGTTCCGGTAATAACCGCCGTGCGAATTTTAGAGGTGCGTTTATCATCTCTTAATTTCTGACACAAAATATAGCCATTCTGTTCCGGCATAAAATAATCTACAATTGCCAGATCATATTTATTAGTTATCGCCAATTCATATGCTTGCTGTACAGAGTCTGCTGTTTCAGTAATATATCCATGACGAGTTAACAGCCGCTGATAATAGTGTCGAATACTAGCCGAATCATCCACAAACAAAATACGAATCCCTGTGGACGATGCACTTATAACTTGCTGCTTCTCCTTCTCGACTCGTGGCCCAAGAAGCTTTTGTAATGTGCCCACATATTCCTGATAATTTTCCCAGGGCACCAAAGCTGCATAATGTCGTCTCCCCATCCAGTTGAGCACATCTACATTCGCATCGTGAGAGATAATCAGGACAGGTATATTGTAAAACTGGCGCGTTTCAAGCAACCGAATCAGGCGATCAGCAGTAGCATGCTGTTTATAGTTTGGCCAGCCGATGACAACCGCCTGGTATTCCCCATATTTCAATAATTCGTCATACGCTACTTCAAAAGTTTTAGCATCGACCAGCTCATAACCCTGTTTGACGAGCCCTTTCACAAGGATATACCTTAACGTCGCTGATTCCTCAACCAGGAGTATGCGCTGCTTAACACTCTCTGTCATGACGTATAACCTTGCTTAACTTTAAGATGCTGATGAATAATAATGACGACCCATTAATTCTTTTTTTAGTCGGATGAAATATTTAAGAACCCCAGTCTGATGAATATAGCCTGTGTCAGGCCGTTTCACCAGCCATTTTATTAAATGCTATTCTACGCCTTAGCCAGCTACTTGCTATGGCTGCTGTTAAAATACACCACACTGCAAACAGAGCTCCCGGTAGCGCAGATTCTGCAGGAAAATGCTTTAACGCTAAAGCCACACCCATACCCGCATTTTGCATACCCAGTTCTATCATTAATGTAATTCTATACAGCTTTTCGAATCCATATAAACCCGAAAGATACCAGCCAAGTAAATACCCCAGAATATTCACCAGCACCACACCCAGCATAACTGACCAGACCATATCAGAAATACGCTGCTGATTTGCCGCAACGGCGTAACTACAGATTATGACAATGGATAAGGCCGCAATACCTGGTGCCAGATTTCTCGCACTCTCTAAGTAACGCCCCAACCATCTCTGAACCAGGAGTCCAAGCATTAATGGCAATAAGACTGTTTGTAGAATCGTCATCATTAGTGGCCAGAATTCTACGGGTAAAATCGCCCCCCCTAGCACCTTCACCAGAAACGGCGTCAACAAAGGCGATAATAGTGTTGCTACTGTAGTCAGAGTAACCGAAAAGGCCACTGCACCGCCCGCCAGAAAAACAATCACATTACTGGCCATAGCACCAGGCGCACAACCAACGATAATAAAACCAATCGCAATAGCTGGTGTAAAGCCCGGATATTGTGCCACCAGGTAAACCAATAATGGCATTACACTAAACTGACTCAGTACACCTAATGCTACTCGCCGCGGCTGAACGATTTCATTTTGTAGATCTCTGGCATTCAGCACCAGACCTAAAGCAAACATAGTGGCTGCAAAGAACCAGAGAAAATATCCCTTAAACACCAGAAAAACTGGGGGATAGAGATAAGCGATTATGGCTCCCAGCAAAGTTAAAGCCGCAAGCTGACTGGCAATAAAGCTAAAAATTTTCTGCATACTAATGATCTAACCTAAAATGCTTTCAAACCTGTATTAATAGCTTTAATAACATCTTGCTCTACTTCAAGAAGAATACGTTTCGCAGGACTGGTCGCTGCAATAACACTTGGTCTGGCAAAAACCACATAACTCTTACCCTGCTTTTCGTAAAGCCCGATTCGTAACGGACACAATGAGAGCATATCCGGGTCTGCATTACTTACTTCATTGGCATACCAGGCATTGCAAAATACCATGCTACGAATACTGCTCAGTTGATTACGGTTATAATTTGCACCCCATCGCTCAGAAAAACGCTTCAGGTTGTTACTAATTTCTGGCTCAAAAACAACAAAAAAACGCGCATCTTCCAGTGCTTTATAAATAGCCGGATAGACTTTTTCCATTGGCACACTTACCTCACGTTTGAAAACGTTAGATGACTCAGCTTTCAAAATAGATAACGGCGCCATTAACATCAGCATTAACAGGCCTGATAAGATTGCTTTAAACATGGAATTGCCCCTGTATAGATTGATTATCAATGGGTAGAATACAAGCTTTATCGGGTCAGCAACACTATCCCGAGTTAATTTACAGCTATTTTCAGGACTTCAAAGTGAATAATACAAGTAATTTTCCCTGGTTACGTATGCGCCGTATGCGTCGTGATGATTTTAGCCGCCGTCTGATGCGTGAAAACCAGCTATCTTCAGCCGACCTGATTTATCCCATGTTTGTACTTGAGGGTGAGCAACAACGCGAAGCCGTACCATCTATGCCAGGGGTAGAGCGCCTCAGCATCGATTTACTGGTTAAGGAAGCCGAAGAATGTGTTGACCTGGGCATTCCTCTCCTTGCACTGTTTCCGGTTGTCCCTGAAGAAAAAAAATCTCTCGATGCTGCAGAAGCCTATAACCCCGATGGTCTTGCACAACGTGCGGTAAGAGCCATTAAAGCGGCTTGCCCCGAGCTTGGTATTATGACCGATGTTGCACTAGACCCATTCACCACTCATGGTCAGGATGGCCTAATTGATGACAGCGGCTATGTACTGAATGATGAAACTACCGAGGTACTCTGTAAACAGGCGGTTTCACATGCCGAAGCTGGCGCCGATATTGTTGGCCCTTCAGATATGATGGATGGCCGCATTGGTGAAATCCGTGAAGCACTTGAGTCTGCAGGTCACATTTATACACGAATACTTGCCTATTCAGCAAAATACGCCTCCAGCTTTTATGGCCCGTTCCGTGATGCAGTGGGTTCGGCCAGCAACCTCAAAGGCGGCAACAAGTATACTTATCAAATGGACCCGGCCAACTCCGATGAAGCCATTCGCGAAGTCACTCTCGATCTCCAGGAAGGCGCCGATATGGTGATGGTAAAACCCGGCATGCCCTATCTTGATATCGTGCAACGAGTTAAAGCCGAGCTCGCTGTGCCCACTTACGCATATCATGTGAGTGGCGAATATGCGATGCTCAAAGCAGCCGCACAAAACGGCTGGCTAGATGAAAAAGCCTGTGTACTAGAAGCCTTATTATGCTTCAAACGTGCGGGGGCAGATGGCATTCTGACTTACTACGCTAAAGATGTTGCTGATTGGCTTCAGGAGTAACCCACTATGCCAACAGATCATTATGCGGTTATTGGTAACCCCATTGGCCATAGCAAATCACCTCAGATACACACTGCCTTCGCTGAACAAACCGATGAATCACTGGTTTACACTGCGGAGCTGGTTGAAATCGGCAAGGTAGCCGAGTTTGTAAATCACTTTATCCAAAACCAGGGAAAAGGACTCAATGTCACTGTGCCATTCAAACAGGATGCTTTTGAGTTGGCCACTCAGTTAAGTGATCGCGCGCAACGCGCTGGCGCGGTCAATACACTGGTTCTAGAGGGTTCAACTATATATGGTGACACCACCGATGGCATCGGCCTGCTTAATGATCTTACAAAAAACCACCAGCAAGCCATACAGGGCAAGCGTATATTAATTATTGGCGCAGGCGGCGCGGTCAGAGGGGTACTGGAGCCACTATTAGAACAAAATCCAGACTGCCTCGTCATTGCCAACCGAACCGTCGCAAAGGCACAGCAACTCGCTCATGACTTTGCCAGCTTTGGCAATATTTCAGCCTGTGGTTACGACGAGCTGCAGGGGCAGCAATTTGAAATCATTATCAACGGAACGTCAGCTAGCCTGACTGGTGAATTACCACCATTAGCCGATGGCTTGCTAGCGCCTGGTGCTTGCGCTTATGACATGATGTATGGGGCGGACGATACACCCTTTATGAGCTGGGCTCGATCACAAGGTGCTACTCACATTTTTGATGGTCTGGGAATGCTGGTCGAGCAGGCAGCGGAATCCTTTTATATCTGGAGAAAAAAACGCCCCGAGACTCGAGACGTTATTCAGATGTTGCGCCAGGCGATTAACGCCTGAGCACAACTTGGCGGATTCGGCAGGCTCGCTTACACCTGATGCTCAGGCGGAATCACCACCTGCATTTCTGCTGATTTCCAGGCAGCAAGACCACCATTAATGTTTTTCACATTTTTAAAACCCATCTGCTTCAGCACCGATGCGGCCATTGCTGCACGTCCAGAGGTTGCACAAAAGGTTAGCCATTTTTTATCACGATCCATCATGTGTGTATTTTTACCCGGGTACTGACGATCACAGGCCGCCTCAAGAATCCCTCTGGGTAAATTCAGCGCACCATCAATTGTCCCAGCATGATATTCAGCCGGCTCCCTGACATCCAGCACCTGATAACCTTCATCCAGCAGGCTAACCACTTCATTCACTTCGACTTCTTCAATTTGTGACTTTGCTGCTTTAACAAAGTCCATCAGTGTTTTTTCTTCACTCATACCGCTTTTCTCTCGTTTCTCATTCAATGCTTCAGCACAGACGACACCTTAACGGGCTCCTCAATCTGTGTAAATTCAAATTGTTGCTGTTCCATTATGTTGCCACCCTCATCGAGTACGGACACCTGCCATGCTCCCATCCAGTTCGATTGCATGTTTTTAGTAGACCAGGTACGCCAACGTTGAGCGCCAATTTCAAATGACACCTCTGCCATTAATTTCCCATTATATTCCCATCTATGGGTAATAGTATGCCCTTTCAAGCCTCGTAACTCAGTAAAGTAGTACACTCGACTTAGCTCATTACTCACTTGCTGAAGGTTTGATACCGGTTCCTTATTAATAACACCCGTTGTAATTATGCTTCGTCTTACACCGGTTTCTGCCATCACCCAGGCAGGCAACAACCCTGCCAGTAACAGAATCCATACCATCTTTTGCTTCATTCTCCCCCCTTACCAAACTGCATTTATTTACTATCTTTGATTTTTATATTTTTCAACATCAACAAGCTTTCAGTTATCCGTCAGATATTCGTCTTTCAGACCGACATAGTGTTGTGCAGAATAACTTAAAAAATCTCTTTCTTTCTGGTTCAGCTCCCTAACCTGCCGTGCTGGTGAACCCAAATATAGATACCCTCCCTGAAGTACCTTACCCGGTGAAACAACACTGCCTGCTCCCACCATAGTCCCTTCCTCAATCACTGCGCCATCCAGTATCACAGAGCCCATACCAATCAGGCATCGATCTTCTATTATGCACGCATGTATCACCGCACTATGGCCAATAGTGACATCTGAACCAATGTGCAGGGCGTTACCCTCAGGACTCAACGGCCCTTTATGCGTCACATGCAAGACACTGCCATCCTGTATATTGGTGCGGTCACCAATGCGTATAATATTCACATCACCGCGGATAGCCACCATTGGCCAGACTGAACAATCCTCACCGATGACAACATCACCAATAACCGCGGCAGCAATATCAACATATGTACGCTCACCGATAACAGGCATGATATTTTTGAAAGGGCGAATATGATTCATGGATAACTGATTAACCTTGAGTTTTTAAAATGCCCATATTTCAAAACACACATAGGCAATTTGTTAATAAACGCAGGCTACACCGAAAAAACGGTTGCTGCAATCACTCGGGCGAGTGATAGGACAAGCGATTCAGGATCTTTTCCCTAAGTGCCTGAGTGCTTTCAATCTGGTCTATTTCAGTCTTACTCATCCAGAGTTTAAAGTCATTTCCCTGTTGTTCATATATCGCAGGAAAGGGGCCTCTCAAGCCAGTTTCCTCGGCAAACTGATCACGATGCAAAAAACGGATTTCGCTATTCATTTGCTGAAGAAAGCTGGACCACTCATCACGCATAGTAAAGTAACCATGAGTGAGTTCGCACAAATGGCACTGATAAGTATCGGGTGAAACTATTTTATGGCCAATATCTGCCAATGTATTAAATACGCCACTATCTGCGTTATAGACAAACACCAGCTGCATTTTAGCTCCTGCTATTCTGTTGACGATTCGACAGGGTATCCTGCACTTTTCCATTCCGGAAAGCCTTCTTCAAGACGACTCGCAGTGAAACCCATTTTCCGCAATTGCTCCACTGCATCAAAGGAATACACACAGTAAGGCCCTCTGCAATAAGCCACTACCTGACGCCCCGGGTCTATTTGCCTTAAACGCTCCTGCAGCTGATCCGGTGGAACATTAATCGCACCAGGCAGGTGCCCCGACGCAAACTCATCTGCAGGACGAACATCTATCACCGTTACCTGGCCTTGCTCCACCTGCTTACAGAGCTCTTCGCGAGGTAGTGGTGGGCTCTGGTCTTTCTCACCCAGATAGGAGCCTGCTAACAGATTTACATCCGCCAGATGCCGCTCCGATACTACTCTAAGCATTCTTAGCAGCTCCACCACGTCATCACTGTTAATACGGTAAAAAACCTTTAGCCCTCGTTTATGGCTTTGTACCAGGCCCGCCTGACGGAGCTGCTGCAGGTGCTGAGAGGTATTGGCGACACTCAGGCCCGATAGCCCGGAAAGCTCTTCAACACTACGCTCTGCCTGAGCCAGGTAATCCAGTATCTGCAGACGGTTTGCATTACTAAGCGCCTTGCCTATGCGGGAGAACTGGCCAAACAGCTCCTCTTTAAAACTCATTCATATCACCTCTAATAGATAGATTAGATTTTATGCTGTTGACTGATGTTTGACTATTTATTATTCTACTATTCAATTATTCAATTGAATAGTATATATTAAGCATATGTCCACCAGTTAACTCCCAGAGGCTCTATGAACAGTATTGAAACCTTGATAATTGAAAATGAAGGCACCATCAGACTTGCCGTCTTTATCGGTATGCTGGTTCTTATGGGGCTCTGGGAATGGCTAGCCCCCAGGCGTGCACCCAAATTATCCAAACTACTGCGATGGAGCCATAATCTGGGACTGGTTTTTCTCAACAGCCTGCTACTAAGGCTAATTTTCCCTGCTGCTGCTGTTGGCATGGCCAGCTTTACCAGTGAATACCAATGGGGGCTATTCAATACTGTAGATCTACCCTTTATCATCGAGATCATCGCTGCAGTGATTCTGCTTGACCTGATAATCTATCTACAACATGTGCTGGTACATGCCGTTCCTGTCCTGTGGCGGCTGCATCGAGTACATCATGCAGACCTTGATTATGATGTCACCACTGGCATCCGCTTTCACCCCATTGAAATCATTCTCTCCATGGTCATCAAATTTGCTGCCATTGCCGCTCTGGGCCCTGCGGTAGTTGCGGTGATTATTTTTGAAGTACTGCTGAACGGTATGGCGATGTTTAATCACGGCAATATACAACTCCCGGAATCACTGGATAAACTACTTCGATTAATTATCGTGACTCCGGATATGCACCGCGTACATCACTCTGTTGAGAACGATGAAACCAATAGCAATTTTGGATTCAACCTAAGCGTGTGGGATCGCATCTTTGGAACCTATCGCCAGCAGCCTCGTCTTAGCCATGAGACCATGCAAATAGGCATTCATCACTTTACCGAAAGCTCACAGACCAATCAGCTACCCGGAATGTTAATGATCCCTTTTCAGGGGGACTCAACTGGCTATGCCATTAATCGCCGCAGCTGGAGCAAAGACGATGAAAAATAAAACCCTACGCTTACTCGCTTTCATTCTGTTAGCCTGCTTGGTCTCTCTGGCGCTGCTTAATCGTGACGCCCTGAATATCGACATGATAGAGCAAAATTTGCAACAGGCTGGCGCCTCTGCGCCGCTGATATTTATGTTGATTTACATTGCCAGCACCGTCCTGTTTTTACCCGGCTCTCTACTAACCCTGCTGGGCGGGGCATTATTTGGCCCTGTGCTGGGCACACTCTATAGCCTGAGTGCTGCAACACTGGGTGCAATAGCGGCCTTTATGATTGCCCGCTATCTGGCATCAGACTGGGTCACTCGAAAATCTGCCGGTCGCCTTCAGCAGCTAATCCAGGGAGTAGAACAGGAAGGCTGGCGCTTTGTAGCCTTTACACGACTGGTCCCCCTGTTTCCATTTAACCTGCTCAACTATGCCCTCGGTCTCACCCGAATAAGCGTAACTCAATACAGTATTGCCACCTTTATTTTTATGCTGCCAGGAGCTGTGGCTTACACTTATCTGGGATATATGGGCAAAGAACTGGCTACAGGTGGTAGCGACCTTGTGCAAAAAATTATGCTTGCACTAGCACTTCTGGCAACAGTTGCCTTTATCCCTCGCCTGGTAAATCGCATGCGAAGCCGACCAGAGATGCTGGACATAACGGAACTAAAACAGCAAATGGATGAACAACAAAAAATATTACTACTGGATGTGCGCACCACTGACGACTACCATGGCGAACAGGGACATATTGCCGGCTCCATGCTGATCCCGCTGGAACAGCTGCCACAACAAATTGAGCTCCTGGAAGCCTATCGTGATAAGCCGATTGTAACAATCTGTCGAACTGACAGACGCTCCTCTACAGCCGCCAAAATATTATCTAAAATGGGTTTTAATCATGTTAAGGTAGCACGCATGGGCATGACTGACTGGATCAAACAGCAATATCCCATCGAAAAATAATTACAGATAAAGAACTATGCACGATACCAAACCACTTTTATTGAAAACGGATTTTCCTGCTTTGCGTCGTAGCAATCTGGATACCCTGCAACTTAACCTTGGCTACACCTGCAACCAGAGTTGTCAGCATTGCCATGTCAACGCAGGCCCCAATAGAAAAGAACAGATGTCACTTGAAACACTCGAACAAATTCTGACATTTGCAAAGCTTCACTCAATTAAGAAACTCGACCTAACCGGTGGTGCACCAGAACTCAACCCGCATTTCCGCTGGCTAATAGAACAGGCATCCAGGCACGGCATTCATGTAATTGATCGCTGCAATTTAACTATATTAACGGAACAGAACCAGCATGACCTGGCGGAATTTCTGGCACAATATCAGGTAGAAATTGTTGCTTCACTGCCCTGCTATAGTCAGGAGAATGTTGACAAACAAAGAGGCAAAGGTGTATTTGACCGTAGCATACAGGGACTTAAAATTTTAAATGCTCTGGGTTACGGAAAAAGCAATAATGATTTGCAGTTAAATTTAATGTACAACCCCGGCGGTGCATTTTTACCCCCCTCGCAACAAACCCTTGAAGCAGATTATAAACAGAAACTGAAAAATGATTTTGAAATTGAATTCAATCAACTGCTCACACTAACAAATATGCCAATAATGCGTTTCGGAAGCAGCCTGCTTAGCAAAAATAAATTTGATGACTACATGCAACTGCTTAAACAAGCTCACAATGATGACAACCTTGAAACCGTTATGTGTCGGAGCCTGATTAGCATTGACTGGCAAGGATATATCTATGACTGTGATTTCAACCAGATGCTTGACATCCCAAGCCAGCTAAAAACCGAGTATAAAACACATATTTCAAAACTTAATTTTGAAACTTTACAAAATAATACTATCGCCATTGCAGACCATTGCTATGGCTGCACTGCTGGCAACGGATCAAGCTGTGGGGGTGCACTAAGTTAGCTATGAAACCCTCACGCATATCAATCATCATACCTTGTCTTAACGAAGCCAGTTACATTCTTGACACCCTTAAACCTTTACAGGCGCTACGCAGAAGAGGTCATGAGATAATTCTGGTAGATGCGCAAAGCGCAGACAACACAGTCGAACTATCTCGCCAACTAGTTGATCTAGTAATAACCTCAGCACCAGGCAGAGCCAGACAAATGAATCATGGCGCACAATATGCCACAGGTGATGTCTTATGCTTTATACATGCAGACACAGTTTGCCCAGATCACATTGATCAGTTAATTAGCAACACCCTTTGTCAGTCAAAAAAAACATGGGGGCGCTTTGATGTGCAGCTCAGCGGCTCCTTCTGGATATTTAGAATCATTGAATGGATGATGAATAAACGCTCCTGCCTTACAGCTATAGCAACCGGTGACCAGGGTATATTTATCTGCAGGAATATATTCCATAAAATTTCAGGATTCGCTGACATTTCACTGATGGAAGATATCGAAATCTGTAAGCGATTGCGAAAAATTTCACGCCCTATCTGCGTCAACAAAGGACATTTAATCACCTCAAGTCGACGCTGGGAACAACAGGGCATTCTACGCACTATGTTTTTAATGTGGAGTTTACGCCTAGGTTATTTTATGGGCTTACCCACAAACACGCTCGCCAGCAAATACCGGACACATGTCTCAGAAAAATAAACAACTAATCGTTTTTGCAAAATCACCGATTTCAGGCAGTTGCAAAACAAGACTGATACCCCTACTTGGTGAAAAAGCGACAACCGATCTTTACAAAAAACTTTCTACGCATTGCCTTAACCAGATCAAAGAAATTAGAAACATTGATATATCATTACAGGTATTTCCTGACACATCACATGATTTTATTCAAAAGCTCAACACACAGTTCAATACAACTCTAAAACCACAAACTGGCAATAATCTTGGTGAAAGAATGCATCATGGGATACACTACTCATTAATAAAATATAGCCAGTGCGTACTTATTGGCACAGACTGCCCGGAAATTAATTCAGCATATATTGAACGCGCTTTTCATGCACTAGAATCTACAGACATTGTTCTTGGACCCGCCAATGATGGTGGCTATGTCCTGATAGGCGCAAATAAAATACAACCTGAATTATTTCACAACATTGAGTGGAGCACTGAAAGCGTGCTAAAACAACAAATCAAGAACTGTGAAAACTTAAATTACAGCTATCAACTATTACCCGCATTATGGGACCTGGATTTACCTCAGGATTACATCCGGCACCAGAACCGACTTAAGCAACTCTCTATCTTAGAATAAATATTGAGGCCAATTATGGATCAACTTGAAGCAGATAAAATACGAAATCAGGTAAGAGACTCTTACAGCAAGGTTGCTGAAGCTGACAACAACGGCGACTGCTGCGGTGTCGCCTCCAGTTGCTGCGGCGTATCTGATGAACAACAAATCAATCAACTCATCTCAACACGACTCGGTTATAGTGAAGAAGATATACGCAATACACCTGATGGTGCAGACATGGGCCTTGGCTGCGGCAACCCAAAGGCTATCGCGGAACTAAAAACTGGGGAAACAGTCATCGATCTGGGAAGCGGTGGTGGCTTCGACGCCTTTCTTGCCGCCAATGAAGTGGGTGATACAGGCAAGGTTATTGGTATTGATATGACACCAGAAATGCTCAGTAAAGCTCGCGCAAATGCAGAAAAAGGTCAATATAAACAGGTGGAATTCCGTCTTGGCGAAATAGAACATATGCCTGTTGCTGACAATTATGCAGACGTCATTATTTCTAATTGCGTTATTAATCTGTCACCCAATAAACAACGTGTATTTAATGAGGCTTATCGCATATTAAAAACTGGTGGCCGTCTGGCGATTTCTGATGTTGTTTGCAGCACAAAATTACCAGATGATATTCGAGACAATGTACAGCTTTACTCTGCCTGCGTTAGTGGCGCCTCAAGTATAAAAGAAATCGAGACGATGCTTAACTCCTCTGGATTCACCGACATCTCCATCACAGCTAAAGATGATAGTCGTGAGTTTATCAAAGATTGGGCGCCCGGCAGCAATATTGAGAATTATGTTTTATCCGCATACATTCAGGCAAGAAAATAATCATTATACTAATCATTTATTATCTTCTGGCTTAACCGGTAAAATCAGGGAAAACATTGCGCCTTTGCCTTTTCCTTCGCTGTGAACTTTAATATCACCATTCAATTCTTTTGCCATTAATGCGCTATGGTGCAAACCATAGCCATGCCCGCCTTTTCTCTTTTTGTAGCCAAACTCAAAAAGACGGGTCATAGTTTCATCATCTATACCAACACCATTATCTTTAACTGAAAACTCCAAATCTTTTCCATACTGTTTTATACCTAATACAATATTTCTATTATCCACATCATTATTCATAAGCGCATATTTTGCATTACTAATAAAATTAACCAGAACCTGTATGACTTTATGCTTATCTACTGTCAACTCTTCATTAACTTCATACTCATAAGTCAGTGTAACTCGATTATTATTGAGACTGGATATGTTTATCTTTACTGCATCATCAAACAACTGACTTGCCAATATGGTTTCAACAATACCCATGCCTCCCGCATACGCCTGCTGCATTGAAATAATAGTTTTTATATGATCAATATTATCTCCAAGACAATCTAGCTCTTTGATCTGATTCTTCTGATCCACTTCGATCTGACTAGCAAGCTTTTCAATATAGGGTATTATGAATTTTCCTTTTTCATCATTTTCTATAAAATTACAAAGATCTGATTTATTCTCATTCAACAGGTCTGATACCTTGCTCAGACTCAGCACCTTGCTATTTCTTATTTTTTCTTTTAGCACTGATGTCGATACATTAATACTATTTAAAACATTTCCAACATTATGCAGCACGCCACTAGCAACTTCAGCCATACCCGCGCTTCTTGCAACGGTCGCTATTTTAGAATTCAAATCCTTCAATTCTTCTGTTCTTTCATTAACTTTAATTTCCAGACCTTCATTTAGTTCTTTTAACGTTTTCTGAAAAACTTCACGTTCTGTCACATCACGAATAACAACCTGAATCAACTCTTTACCTCTCAAGTCGATAGCGGTTATTTCCACATCCACTGATATCTCTACGTCGTAAATATTAGAAAAGAACCAATGATACCTTTTTTTAACCCCTACTTTCGCCTGCTTGATTGCTTCACTTATAGGAATCGAGTGTGATTCCTTCTCATCAATCCTGAAACGATTAACAAAATCAGAATCTATATCACCTAAATCTTCGATATTATTCACCGAAAACATGGCTAATGCATTTTCATTTGCATCAATAATCTGATTATTTTCGAGCACTAGCACCGAATCCATACTTCCTTCAATTAGCGCTTTAAACTTCATCCCTTCATTTTCAATATGCCATGCTTGCTGTGATATTCTGCGTAAAATATACAACGAGCTAACAAATATCAGCACAACCACCACCACACTTAACAAAGTGACCGTTCTTGACGCAGCCTGCTTAGACAACCTTGACTGCTCAACAATTTTATCATTTTTCTTTTTTTGTAGTTCCAACATACGATCTACAATATCAAAAACCTGAGTCTGGTATTCGAGTGCCAGTTCTATCAACTCTAATGCTTGCTGTCTATTCCCCGCTATAACATTTTCATAAATATCATATTGAACAGCAACGGCATTTATCGAAATATCTCGTTGCTCATCCAGCATTTTCATTTCGTCCTGATCGAGTTCGAGTGCAATATATTTTTCACGAGCCTGTAAAAAAGCAGTTCCTTGCTCTCTGAATTTTATCCACTCTTCGTCAACAAGAAATTCATCTTCGACCAGCAGTGTCATCATTAGCCTGAGATTTCTTTCCCTGGCGGATATTCTCATATCATATAATAAACCTGTCTTTACATACGAGGCTTTAACCAACTCATCAAGACTCTGGCTTAATGACCTCAATTCATTGAGCGAGATAATACTCATCAAAATGATTAACGCACAGGTTACTAACAGACCTGATATCAGTGCATTTCTGATATTTTTGATGGCTGGATAGGCTGATGAAAAATGTGAATCGTGAACCGACATATGAGCTTTCTTAATTATATTAAGAAAAAGTATAGCTCATAGGATAGAACAAAAAGTTTATTCGAAGACCGCCCGCTAAAACGGAGACACCTGCTTTACGCTATTTTTAGCAAGTAATAACATAATGATATTTGTTTTTTATAAATAAGGGGCCGCTATTACAGCCACACCCCTTGGTATAAACACGGTGCTAACGCATCGTGACCAGCTCTTCAGCGCTCGTTGGGTGTATCGCAACCGTATCATCAAAGTCTTTTTTGGTCGCCCCCATTCTCATGGCAACAGCGAAGCCCTGCAGCATTTCATCACAACCCGGGCCAATAATATGACAACCAACCACTTTCTCCTGAGCCCCCAGACACACCAGCTTCATCGCGGTCGGCACTTCATGGCTTGTCATCGCGTTATACATGGCGGTAAAGCGTGTTTGATACACTTTTACCGCATCCCCATGCTCTTTCCTGGCTTCTTCTTCTGTCAGACCAACCGTGCCAATCGGTGGATGACTAAACACAACCGTTGAGATCAGATTGTAATCCAGATGACGATCGCTCTGATTATTGTATAAGCGATCAGCAAGGCGCCTACCAGCAGCGATTGCCACCGGTGTTAACGGCTCACGACCGGTTACATCACCAAGCGAAAATATATTAGACACATTGGTATTCTGGAAAGTGTCACAGGGGATAAAACCGGCCTCATCTCGCTCCAGCCCTGCCGCATCAAGGTTCATACCTTGGGTATTTGGGTGACGGCCTATCGCCCATATCAGCACATCATAGCCTGTATTTTTATTCCCTTTATCATCACAAAGTGTCAGGCTGCCATCTTCTTCCTTGATCACTTCGGTAATCTGCGTCTGGGCAACGATTTCGATACCCTGATCCATCATTTCTTCGAGCAGGGTTTCTCGTAACATATGATCAAATGTACGCAGTAAATGCTTCTTTCTTAAGTACATATTGACATCACTTCCCAGGGCTTTCAGCACACCAGCAACTTCAACGGCGATATACCCGGAACCCACTATTGCGACCTTTTTAGGACATTCCGTTAATTCAAAAAAACCATCTGATGTCATACCATGCTCAGCACCCGGAATCTCTGGAACCGTCGGCGTTGTACCCGGCGAGACCACAATGTGCTTTGCGGTGTATTTTTTGCCATCCACATCAAGCGTATTCGCATCCACAAACGAGGCAAAGCCCTGTAGCTCATCGATGTTCGAGTCTGCCAGGTAATTGTGATACCAGTTGTTAATACCTGATATATAATTTTCTCGCTTGGTCACCAGATGATTCCAGTCGAAACCTTTATTTTCTATATCAAAGCCATAATCTCTGGCATCGTCCAGGGCATGCGCCAGATTAGCGCCAAACCACATCACTTTCTTTGGCACACAGCCCACATTCACACAGGTACCGCCTATTTTACCCATTTCTACTACTGCACATTTAGCACCATATGTCGCTGCACGCTCAGCCACTGAAAGCCCGCCGCTACCTGCACCAATTGCGATTAAGTCATAATCATATTTTTTTGCCATGATAAACCCTGTAGTGAAATCTCGAGGTCGGGTAATATACCAGCACAATGATCAACGGAACACCCAATCTTAATATGTTGTTATTCAGTACGCTTAAAAAACTCAGCTCATCCAGCCAGTATCAGCACATCATTGACCGGCTTGAGCAATACAGTTTATTGATACGCCTGGATCGCCCGGTAGGTATCTTCCTGTTATTGTGGCCGACTCTCTGGGCACTCTGGATTGCAGCTAAAGGCTGGCCAGACCCTCTGGTCCTGTTTGTTTTCGTCAGCGGTGTCTTTCTGATGCGATCAGCCGGCTGCGCCATCAATGATTTTGCCGACCGTAAGATCGACCCTCATGTTGCCAGAACTAAGGATCGCCCTCTGGCCGCAGGGCGCATTACCAGCAGGGAAGCCCTTGCCGTATTCGCCGGCCTCTCCATTACCGCCTTTTTACTGGTTCTCTTGATGAATAGACTGACCATCTATATGAGCTTTATCGGACTGCTACTAGCGGCCAGCTACCCCTTCATGAAGCGTTTCCACTATATGCCACAGGTTCACCTTGGGGCTGCCTTTGGCTGGGCCGCTCCTATGGCATTTACTGCACAGGCCAATGAAATTACTCAGGTTACCTGGCTTATATTTATGGCAACCGTCCTCTGGGCTACAGCTTATGACACCATGTATGCAATGGCTGATCGTGAAGACGATTTGAAAATTGGTGTGAAATCTACCGCCATTCTTTTTGGGGATGCAGATAAACTGATCATCGGCCTGCTTCAGGCATTACTAATTCTGGATCTAATACTAATTGGTCGTCATTCACAGCTAGGGCTTTACTATTATCTTGGATTAGGACTTGCCAGCGCCTTTGCTGTTTACCAGCAATACCTGATTAAAGACCGAAACCCTCAACTGTGCTTCAAGGCATTTTTAAATAATAACTGGTTCGGAGTCAGTGTATTTTTTGGCATTTTCGTTGACTTCTGGGTACACTAGTCACTCAAACCGCTTAACGAATTAATATGCATACGATGTGATTTAGCCATGCAAGAACTCAACCTACCCTTTGCCGATATAAAGATATTACGTGATGATATCGCTGAAGTTATCATTCATGAAGGTATCGAGCTAGACCTTGAAATGGTCAATCAATATCACGAAACCCTGCTTAAGCACTTAGCAGCACCTTTTTCCTTGCTCATCAATAAGATCCATCCTTATACCTACACTTTCGAAGCACAGAAAATAATCGCAACCCTGCCAGAAATCAATGCCATGGCTGTCATTGTTTACAGCGATATCTCAAAAGTAAGCACGCACAGCCTTGCCTCATTCCCTCGTGATACTCAGTGGAACATACAGATTTTTCAGGACAGGGATGCAGCCATGAGCTGGCTAGAGTTACAACAAAAAAACATTAGCGTTTAATAAATTAGCTGAATTTTATAAACCCTGACTGCGATTATAATTTTCCACGCATATTGAAAAATCCAACTGTTCTGCATCAATTGTCTGCATCCATTGATCTGCCGCCAGGTAACCCCAAGCGATAACTGCAATAAACACAAGAGGCAAAAACAACAATAAAAACCAACCTCTGAGTTTTGCTTTCTGGCCTTTGATGATTTTCGTTTTGCGAAATACTTTTTTATTCTTAGGTGGAATTTGTGCGTCACGTATTATTTTAACTGCATACACTGATGTTACCGGTTGCATCATCAGCATTATCAACAGCGGCACGCCGACAAACAAACCATATATCATTACAACAACACCCTGAACACCATAAAACTCTTTACAATGTATCTTACTAATAAACTCAGTAAGCCAGGGGATTATATAAAACTCACCAGCTATGGCAATTATTAACACAATAAGCAGGTAGCTCAGCGCAATACGAATACGTTCATGTCGACTATATAGCGGTGCATATTCTTGTTCAGGCATTTTTAGTTACATTTAATATTTTTACAGTTTTAACTCGACCATTTCACCAGGGAGAATATTTTTTAATGTCCATTCTCCAACTTTATAACGAATCAATCGTAAAGTTGGAAACCCGACAGCTGCTGTCATTCGTCTAACTTGACGATTTCTACCTTCTCTAATGGTTAACTCTAGCCAGCTTGTCGGTATGTTTTTTCGAAATCGTACTGGTGGATCTCTGGGCCATAACATTTCTGGCGGATCTATTATTCTTGCTTTTGCAGGCAGACTTAAACCATCCTTGAGCATAACGCCTTTGCGCAACTGCTTAATTGCCTCTTCGGTGATTTGCCCGTCAACCTGGGCCCAGTAAGTTTTTTCCATCTTATTTTTAGGACTAGCAATCTTATGCTGTAATTTTCCATCATCCGTCAGCAATAACAAACCTTCCGAATCATGATCAAGCCGTCCTGCTGCATAAACATTTTTAATCTTAATATACTCAGCTAAAGACGCGTGCTTTTCATGCTCACTGAACTGACAAATAACGCCATAAGGCTTATTAAACAATATCAAACGCGACATAATTTATAATTGCAACCAACGCTGGCGACGTTGATCACTTACATTGAGCGTATCGAGTAACTCATGGAATACATCTTCATCTGGAATACCCTGCCAGCGAATATGATTGTCATGATTATCAAAAACTGCATTAGTTACAATTTCTGTTAGGCGCTTATTGGTAGGCAGCAATTCCTTATGCTCTTCAACCAGATTCTGTATGCGCGCAGAGCCTCTAAATTTCATTTTAGAAATATGCTCAATATTCTGCAAAACATCTTCAATGTTTTGATACTTTTTTAATATATTGGACGCCATTTTATAACCAACACCGGGTATACCTGGAATATTGTCGACTTTATCTCCAGAGAGCGCCAACATATCTGCTATCTGATCCGGTCTTACGCCAAACTGCTTTTCCACACCTCTGGCATTTAAAACATTACCACGTGCAAAATCCCACCAGGCGTCTTTTTCTCCTAGCACCAGTTGCGTCAGATCTTTATCCGCACTGACAATGGTAATATCAAAACCTTCACTTCTGAGTCGATTAGCAAGCGTGCCAATAATGTCATCCGCTTCAAATCGATTACTACCAAACTCAGGAATACCAACTGCGCGACAAAATTCCCGGCAATAACGAAATTGTATAATTAACTCTTCTGGCGCAGGTGGTCTGTTTGCTTTGTACTCTGGAAAAATTTCGCCACGGTACGAATTTGTCTGATGCGCATCAAAAGCACAGGCAATATACTCTGGCTGTTTTTGTTGAAATAACTGGTATAGGAACTCGGTAAATCCATAAACTGCATTTGCAGGGTTACCATGTATATCCTCAATGGCATCGTCATAGACATGCCAAGCACGAAATATATAGATACTTGAATCGATTAAATAGGCGCGTTTATTCATCGCGCTAGTTTAACGCAGCAGCAGGTTTACGTCCTGTTTTTTACAGGCTCTCCAGGGTCTGTAGATCTTTCTGAACCGCTGCGACGGAACTATTGAAGTTTTCCTGCTCAGCATCGTTTAACGTCAATGAAATAACTTTTTCCATTCCATTCTTACCCAGTACACAAGGCACACCTATTGCCATGTCCTGATAACCATACTCCTGATCAAGTATCGCCACCGTAGGTAGAATACGCTTACGATCATTAACTATGGCATCAACCATTACCGCCACGGCAGCCGCTGGCGCGTCAAAGGCTGAACTATTCTGTCGTAATGCAAGAATTTCAGCACCGCCATTTCGAGTTCGCTGCACAATATCATCCAGCGTTTCCTGATCAAGAAAATTACTCACGGGAATGCCTGATATTGTGGTGTATCGCATCATTGGGACCATAGAATCGCCATGACCACCCATCACCATCGCATCAATATCCAGCGCCGAATAGCCTGTTGCCATGGCGATAAAACTTGCCATACGGGTAGAGTCCAGCACCCCGGCCTGACCAAAGATACGACTACGATCCCAACCGGTTTTCTGCCAGGCCCGGTAGGTAAGAATATCTACCGGATTAGAGACAAACAGCATCTTGCTATTGGGTGCATATTTTAGAGTGTTTTCGACAATTTCATCGGTAACGCGAATATTAGTTTCCAGCACATCGGAGCGAGACATACCTGGCTTTCTTGGCACACCGGCGGTGACAATTATCAGATCCGAGTCTGCCATTAACTCGTAGTTACTGCCACCTTGCAGGCGCGTATCAAACCGAAACAACGGTGCATCTTCCTGAATATCTAGCGCTGCACCTTCTGCTGCACCTGCGCGAATATCTATTAATGAAATTTCACGACACATATCTCGAGAAGCAATAAACTGGGCGGTGGACTCACCTACTCGGCCAGCACCTACGACGGTAATCTTCTTCATGACATCCCTCTGCTAGTAAAAATTATTGTTGTTCTTTACCAACAGAGTCTAGCAGTTACTCGTGGATATGTTTGGCCACGCCACTTTCCTGTGCCGCCTTTGCAACGGCAGCGGGCACACGCTCAATCAGGCGAGGATCGACCGGTTTGGGGATGATATAATCAGGACCAAATGTCATTTTTTCCAGACCATATGCATCCAGCACCGACTCAGGCACTGGCTCCTTGGCCAGATTGCGAATTTCATTAACCGCAGCAATATGCATTTCCTGAGTAATCGTTGTAGCACCAGAATCCAGCGCGCCTCTAAAAATATACGGGAACCCCAGTACGTTATTTACCTGATTAGGATAGTCACTTCGGCCAGTAGCCATAATCAGATCATCTCGTACCTGCATCGCAAGCTCAGGGTTGATTTCCGGGTTAGGATTAGATAACGCAAAAATAATTGGCCTTGCTGCCATTGCGGCAACCATTTCCTGAGTCATCAAATCAGGCCCTGATACACCAATAAATACATCTGCATCGGTTAGTGCATCCAGTGCGGTGCGCTTTTCTGTATTTACCGCAAATTCTGCTTTATAAATATTAAGGTCATCTCGTGAGGTATGAATCACACCATTTCGATCAAGCAACATCATATGCTCTTTCGGCACACCCAGACCCAGCAATAAACGCATCGATGCGATACCTGCTGCACCCGCACCCATGCAGACAATGTTAGCGTCTTCAATTTTTTTACCCTGAAGCTCTAATGCATTCAGTAACGCCGCTGCAATAATAATCGCGGTACCGTGCTGATCATCATGAAACACCGGTATATCCAGCATACTATCGAGTGTACGCTCTATTTCAAAACACTCAGGTGCTTTGATATCTTCCAGATTAATACCACCAAATGTCGGTGCAATACGCCCCACAGTTTCAATAAAATCTTTAGGTACATCAGCATTGACTTCAATATCAAACACATCGACATTTGCAAAGCGCTTAAACAGTACTGCCTTCCCTTCCATAACCGGCTTACCGGCTAGTGCCCCGACATTACCAAGCCCGAGCACCGCACTACCATTGGTTATTACTGCAACAAGATTCCCTTTGGACGTGTAGCGATAAGCGGCTTCAGAGTCTTCTGCAATGGCCCTAACTGGCTCAGCAACACCTGGCGTATAAGCCAGAGACAGGTCATCTTGCGTATTACAGGGTTTAGTGATTTCAGTCGCGATTTTTCCGGGAGAGGGGAATCGGTGATAATCTAGTGCACGCTTTTTATCTTGTTCTTTCATTTTGCCAGCTTCGTTCTAAGCACCTGGGGAATTCCAGGCAGGGATATAATACTAGTGTATCACTTTTGGAGACTAATCGAGTCAGAATGGCGTAACGTCATCATATACAGCCACGCCGCCTGCTGCTTACTTTTCGACTTTTGCACTCTTAGCCAACCTCGAACCTGCACTTTCTTTCCCTTAAGGTTTTGCAGCATATAATGATTAAAATTTTTCAGATCTGATTGGTGAACTGTTAGTTTGAGCTGATTATCCAGTAACAGAGTTACACTTTTCCTGCCCTGCCAAATATCAGTCACACGAGCTCTGACGATATGAAAGCCTCGACTTCTGGAATCCAGTTCTGCAACTGATTTAGCCTGAAACCTCCGCGATGACCAGATACCCCGCTTTGATTTCCTGGCGTCATTCTCTTGCTGCCGATAACAGCTGCTCATACGATCATTAGGAGGCGTGGTAAATGCAATGCCATAACCCTGATCAATTAACCAGGCCTGTACGCTTGTTCCATCACTAAGATACACATGTGCCAGAGTACGATTGTAACGATCATAGCGCTCAACACCATAGGCAATTGAGATGCGGTTATCTACCGCTTTCAGTAAATCCACCAGAGCAGCACGTGCTGCCTCACCCTGACGTTTTTCCCTTTCATCAATGCTCCGTTTGCGGCTATGAAGCTCTGGCGTATCAATACCAATCAAACGCAGCTTTCGACCATCCTGTAGTTTCAGGGTATCGCCATCATAAACATAATCTACAGTCGCGGTTTCGTCGATGCGAGGAGGTGGGCAGTTGAAGTCTTGCGCCAGCAATATATTTGAGGCACAAAAAAAGGCACTGAAAATCAGCGCCTTTTTTATGACGTAAGCCATGGTTTGCAAAGAATTACTTCTTAGTACCACCAAAACGCTTACGGAATTTCTCAACCTGACCCGCAGAGTCTACAATCTTCTGCTTACCAGTAAAGAAAGGATGACATTGTGAGCAAACTTCAACTTGAAGCGCGTCTTTACTATATGTAGAACGCGTCTCAAAAGTGCTACCGCAACTACAGGTTACAGTAATGTCATGATAATTTGGATGTATGTCTGGCCTCATTTTCGAGTCCTCAAAGCCTTGCTGCCGTAAAGAGCCGCGTATAATACAAGCTTACTGGTCGATGAGCAAGGGGAAAATCACTGGCTTTTCCATGTTATTATCAAATTTACAGGAATCAATTAAATATACTGCAGGAGAGTCGCAATGAAAATGCTGATCAGCATGGTTATAACCATGGGTGTACTATTATTTGGCGCCCGATTTATGCTATCAGGTTCTGATGGTGTGATGGACATATTTAATAACAACGAAGGCGCACCAAAGGGTATAGGCGAACTGGGAAATGCGGTTGTTAAGCAGGATGTTACCATTTATCAGTGGACTGATGCAGAAGGTGTGACTCACTACGGCAGCGCGCCGCCAACCAACCAGGGCGCCTACGAGAAAAAGGAAATCCGCGCTAACACCAACGTCATTCAAGCACACAAAACTCAGGAAGAAGCGGCAGAGGACGAACAAAGACCAAGAGTCGCCAAAATTGGTAACCCATACTCACCTGAAGGCATCAAGGACATGATTGAAACAACCAAAGACCTGCAGCAACAGTTGAATGAGCGTGCCGCAGACCAGGAGAAAATCATGCAGGACTTAATGGGTAAAAATAACTGACTTCAGGAAAACAGATTAATCAGGTCATTCAGGAATAGATACCCCTGTTCTGATGCACACAGAACACCATCGTTATGCACCATTAAACCGCTTTCTATTGCATCTTCACAACGAGACTCAATAAACTCTCGAGGCAAGCCCGTGTGCTGCTCAAATAATGCATAGCTAAACCCCTGCTTCAAACGCAACGCATTGAGCATAAATTCAAAAACGATTTGCTGCGGCTCAAGCACTTCACGGCCTGAGGTTTTCTCTGTCGCAGCCGCCTGCATATAATCTGCGGGCTGGCGCCGTTGCCAGTAACGGCAGACCTCACCATTATCACTGAGACTCAGCTTGCCGTGAGCCCCCGCCCCTAAGGCGAGATAATCACCAAACTGCCAGTAGTTGAGATTATGCTGACAATATTGCCCATTTCGCGCATAAGCCGACACTTCATACTGCTCAAAGCCATTAGCCGCCAGTAGCGCCTGCCCCTGTGTCTGTAGTTCCCATAGCTGGTCATCATCCGGGGTTACTGGCGGTTGTGTATAAAACAGGGTGTTCGGCTCAATGGTCAACTGGTACCAGGACAGATGCTGTGGCGATAGCTCGATTGCCTTTCGCAGGTCATCCAGCCCCTGCTCAACACTCTGTTCTGGCAAGCCAAACATAAGGTCAAGATTAATATTTTCAAAGCCGGCACGTCGCGCCACCTCAACCGCTCGCAGCGCCTCATCACCATTATGAATACGCCCCAGTGACTGCAATTTTTCATTGTCAAAGCTCTGGACACCAATTGAAAGACGGTTGATTCCAGCTTCATAAAAGCCATTGAATTTTTCCTGCTCGACCGTTCCAGGATTTGCCTCCATGGTAATTTCCATAGTCGGCAGACAGTTCAAATGGCTTCTTATAAAACGAATAATGCGCTGCAGGCCATCCGCCGAAAACAGGCTGGGGGTCCCTCCTCCTATAAACACCGAAACGATGCGTCGACCCCAGATCAGTGGCAATTGCTGCTCCAGATCTGCCTGCAGCGCATCGATATACGCCTGCTCAGGCAAGGTCTCAAAGGTGTGTGAATTAAAATCACAGTAGGGACATTTCTTAACGCACCAGGGAATATGTAGATATAATGCGAGGGGTGGCAATGTTGTGAATTCAGGCATTGGACAATTTTACAACATTTAACACGAGCATTACCCCCAATAAACCATGATAGAAAGACGTTATTTACTGCTCTACGCCTACAAAGCGTTTATTTATATATCCATTGCTGCGGTGGTTTATATATTCACAGCCGGCCTGTTTACTTCGCCGGTATCGGAAGACACTTCAGACGAAACCAGACACCCGCAATTTTCACTCGACACCCTGAAAACCAGCTCACACGCTTATTTCAAAACTGAACACCGTGAAATTTTGGTGATTAAACACAACGAGACTTATGCAGTTTTCTGGGCGAATGACCCAGTTTATGGCTGTCGCCTGGAGTTTATGACGGATTATATAAAACCCGTCTGTATCGATATTAAATACAACCTTAAGGGAGAAGGTGCTGATAAACGACAGCAGCTTGACTCACCGGAATACAAAATAACCCAGCAAAACACACTGCTGGTTTATTAACCCAGCTTTCAGCTACTTTACGGCGGGGACAGACCTCCGCTGTTTGAGCTCTATCCTCTGTTGTGACACCACTCAATTTATTAGAATTTTCGGCTGAAGTACTTAGTGAGCCAGAGGGAATCTAAACAAAAGGCAGAGCGTATAGAGCAAGAGCCTGCACCGGTGCCAAAAGAACCAAACAGACCTATTACGATTGATCATTTACGGGCTGACGGGTTCAGCACTGGCTTTCTGATGCTTTGCCAACACACGAATCAGCAAAATAGCAGGTAGCCCAAGTGCGGCGGTATAAATAAAGAACGGCACATAACCATAGGCATCGACAAAGGTACCCGAGAAACCACCGATAAACTTGGCCGGCAATAGCATCAGCGAGCTAAACAGCGCGTACTGGGTTGCGGTATAAGCCTTATTGGTCAAACTCGACAGGTAAGCAATAAACGCCGAACCGGCAATCCCTGCACTCAGATTATCGGCACCGATCACCATCGACAACAGGGTACTACTGGGCACATTCATCGCAACAACAACAAATAGTAGATTGGTCGCCACCACAATCACCGCACCCAGCATCAGAATCGGAAACACACCATAACGCACCACCATTGCGCCACCCAGTAAGGCACCGATAATGGTCACAATCGGCCCAATGGTTTTGGTCACCAGGCCAATTTGCAGATCGCTATACCCTACATCCACATACAGCGGGTTCGCCATAATCCCCATGGAGATATCACTCACCCTGAACAGGCCAATAAACAGCAGCACAACGAGAGCAAAGCGGCCATTACGCTTAAAGAAATCGGTAAATGGGCAGATCACAGCACCAATTAGCCAGGCATAAACCATGCGTACACGTTGTGGCAAATGGGAAGCATTTTCCAGAAAATGCACCACTCGCTCTTCTTCCTGCCAGGTTTGCTGACTAATATTACGCTGCGGCTCCGGAATAAACAGCGTGGTTAGCACGCCAATCAGCATAAATAATGCCATTACCGAATAGGCCAGCGGCCAGGAATGGAAATGTGCCAGACTGAAAGCACCACCCCCAGCCAGTAGCATACCCAGACGGTACCCCATCTGATAAGTGCCAGACATCGCACCCTGAGACTCAACCGGCATGGCCTCAATACGCCAGGCATCGATCGCAATATCCTGCGTTGCCGAGGCGAAGGCCACCAGTAGTGCAGCATAGACCAGCAGGCTCAGCTGTGTAGACGGGTTGCTCATAGACATCAGGAACAGACCGCCGATAACACCCAGCTGCGCTAGCAGAATCCAGCTGCGGCGCTGCCCCATAGCACTACCAATCAGTGGCAGCCTGAGACGGTCGACCAGAGGCGACCATGAAAATTTAAGTCCATACAACAGCGCCACCCAGCTGATATAGCCAATGGTGCTTTTGTCCACACCACTGCGCGCCAACCAGGCGGATAACGTACCAAACACGAGTAGCAGCGGCAGCCCCGCCGAAAACCCTAGAAACAGCATGGCGATGACCCGTGGATGACGATAATTATCCAGGGCATTTTTCCAGCTATGTTTTGGTACTGCCTGTTCAGTGTTAATAATTATTCCAGTGTATAGTCGTAATCGATAACCAGCGGCGCATGATCAGAAAAACGTTCGTCTTTATAGATATGCGTCGACTGCACTGTGTCTTTTAATTTCGGTGTAATAATCTGGTAATCAATGCGCCAACCCGTATTGTTTGCCCACGCCTGCCCGCGATTGCTCCACCAGGTATATTCATGAGGCTTCTGATTGACAACACGAAACGCATCCACATAGCCTACTTCATCAAATAACTCGGTCATCCACTCGCGTTCTTCAGGGAGGAAGCCGGAATTCTTCTGGTTACTGCGCCAGTTTTTAATATCAATTTGTTTATGTGCAATATTCCAGTCACCACAGATCACAAACTCTCGGCGCTTACGTCGGAGTTTCTGCAGATGGGTCTTAAAGCGGCCCATAAAATCAAACTTAAGCGCCTGCCGCTCTTCCGATGAAGAACCAGAATGCATATACAGTGATATCACACTGAGTTTTTCAAACTGCACTTCCAGATACCGCCCTTCCTGATCGATATCATGCATACCTATGCCCATATGTACTTTTTTAGGCTTGAGCTTACTGTAAACCGCGACCCCACTGTAACCTTTTTTTTCAGCATCGTGGTAATAGCAGTGGTAGCCCTCCGGATGAAACATCGAGTCTTCCAGCTGGTGAACCTGAGCTTTCGTTTCCTGAATGCAAATCACATCCGCCTGCTGTAGTTTTAGCCACTCAAAAAAACCTTTACGGGCAGCAGCTCGGATTCCATTGGTATTAACTGATATAATGCGCATACTTTTTTAAACAAACTTATTTCGGCTGGGCATTTTACATGCTGCAGCCTGCACAAGGTAGCGTATGAAAGATTATCAGAAAAACTTTATTGAACTGGCACTGCAATACAAGGTGCTTAAGTTTGGCGAATTTACCCTGAAATCTGGCCGACAAAGCCCCTACTTCTTTAATGCAGGCCTGTTCAACACCGGTAAAGCCCTGGCTGAAATGGGCCGATGCTATGCCCAGGCCATTGTCGACAGTGGCATTGAGTATGACCTGCTATTTGGCCCTGCCTATAAAGGCATCCCACTGGTTGCGGTGACCGCAATGGCATTGCACATCGATCACGGACTGGATGTGCCCTATGCTTTTAATCGTAAAGAAGCCAAAGATCACGGCGAAGGCGGTTCAATTGTCGGCTCTGCAATTGAGGGTCGCGTACTGATTCTCGATGATGTAATTACTGCAGGCACCGCCATTCGAGAAGCCATTGAGATCATTGATAATAACGGCGGCACACCCACTGGTGTAATGATTGCGCTGGATCGTCAGGAAAAAGGCACCGGAGAACGCTCTGCAGTTCAGGAGATTAATCAGGACTATGGCATGGAGGCACTTAGTATTGTGAGCATGGAGCATCTGATCCAGTACCTCAAGGAACAGGGGGAAAGCGAGATGCTGGACGCTATGAACTTTTATCGAACAGAGTTCGGTGTTAAAGCCTGATTACCAACTTAACCAGCGATCAACTTTATCCCCACCAGCAAGGTCACTATTTCATAGGTGACCTTGATCAGGCGGTTACCCTTTATTATGGCCATATGCGCACCCAGGTAACCGCCCAGCAAAGAACCTAACAATAAAGCCGGCAGCCAGGCCCAGTGAATTTCTCCCAGCATTCCTAGCGTCAGCGCACCAGAACCGTTCCAGAAAATCCCCACCAGTATCAGGGTATAGGCAACCGCCATTTTATAATCCATACCAAACCAGCGTACCAGCCATAGGGTAACAAACAGACCCGTGCCTGAAGTGAGTGAGCCATTCAGAATACCAATCAGAAAAATAACCAGTCCACCAATGAGCAGGCCCTTTTTATCGCGGTTTCTCAGGCTTAGCTGTTGCCCAAGCCCCTTTGATAACCATGAATAGACGCCTAACCCCATGGTCAGCACTCCCAGCGCGATTTCAGCCCAACGTCCCGGCACCTGCAGAATAAGACTGGCACCTATAATGACACCAGGAATTCCCATAGTCAGAATATAGAGGGCAAAAAAACGTTCCAGACGGCTGGAACTTAAGTGGCGAATCGTAGCTCCAATACCTAAGGCAACACTGGCCACTTTATGGGTAGCTAGGGCGATTGAAAAAGGCAGTCCGAGAAATATCAAAGCGGGCAACTGTATTAAACCAGCACCACCACCTGCAAGCGCTGAAAAAAAGTTGGCAACCAGGGAAATAAGAAACAGAATAATCTGGTCTGATATTTCTAACGGCATTAAATATTCACTCGCAAGCAGATGATTAATTAAACTTTATATACCCTGTTCCAGCGAACTTGTTCGTCAAAAACTCAGGTATGTGGTATATAATTACGGCATAACAAGAAAAAAAACGTCAACCACAAAACATGAGCATGTTACCACTATGAAAAGCGTAAATCGTCTGAAGCCTTATATATCAAGCTTATTTTTTTCATGTCTTGTTCTAGCCGCTCCCGCATTTGCTGGCTTAAAAAAGTGGGTTGATGAAGAAGGCAATGTACACTACGGCGACAGAGTCCCTGCAAAATACCTTTCGAAACAGCACGACACGCTCAATGAACAGGGACTAATAGTCAATACCAAGAAGGCCATGAAAACAGACGCCGAAATTTCCCTGGAAGAAGAGAATCGCAAGAAAAAAGCTGAAGAAGATAAACAACGCCTGGTTGAGCAACGTAAACAGGCACTCAGAGATCGCGTGTTACTTGATACCTTTACCACTGAAAGAGATATTGAAATTGCACGTGATGCCCGACTCGACGCCATTGATTCACAAATCTCCCTCGCCAACACGCTAATAGAAAGCGATGAAAAAAAACTGGAAAATGTTCAGCAACGAATCAAAGATATTGAAGGCACCGGGCGCGTAGTCCCTGAGAACCTGCACAAAAAAGTAACTGCCGTTAGTCGTCAACTTGAAAACAGCTATGGCTTTATCGAGGACAAAAACACTGAACGACAAAACACACTAATTAAATTTGATGAAGACGTAAAACGCTTCAGAGAATTAAAAAGCAAAAAAAGACAACAATAAGCCTTCGCAGTTAGAAGCGTGAACAACGAACGTCTAGATAAAATAATACAAAGCCTAAACCAGCGCCAACCTGACCTGACCATCATGATGGAAAACGTTACCAAGCCTCACAACCTGGCTGCAGTAGCGCGCACATCAGATGCGATCGGACTTCTGGACATACACGCTATCACCGAGCGTAAATCGATTAAATTAACCAGTATGTCTGCATCTGGCGTTAAAAAATGGATCACCGTTCACACTCACCCTGACACAACAAACGCAATAAAACAGCTGAGACAACAGGGCCTACAAATTGTTTCCAGCTGTCTCAATGAAAGCGCTATCGACTATCGGGAATTTGACTACACTAAACCCACAGCCATTATCCTGGGCACGGAGCTAGAAGGCACCAGCCAATCCGCAATTGAGCAGTCTGATGCACATATTTATATCCCCATGACGGGGCTGGTACAGTCATTAAATGTATCAGTAGCTAGCGCCCTGATACTGTATGAGGCTTATCGCCAGCGCCAACAAGCCGGAATGTATGAAAAACGCCAGCTAGCTGATGAGCGTTATTTGAAATTACTCTTCGAATGGTACCACCCAAAGATAGCTCGTTATTGTAACCAAAAAAAAATCCCCTACCCTAAAATCAATGAACAGGCAGAAATCCTGGAACCAGTTGCAGACAGTACCACGCATACCGAACAGACTTATGCTGAATGGCTAACCAATAAGCAACTCTAGCACTATACAATATTGGCGAGATTATCTTGCTGTGATTTCAGCACTTCCATTTCACCTACGACGACTTTATTTCTACCCTGGGATTTAGCCTTATACAACGCCTTGTCTGCCACTTTAAACAGCATTAGAGGCGTCGCCTGCTTGTCTGGAATCACCGAGGCTATACCAATACTCATTGTTACATAATCACTCAACGGAGATGTTGCATGAACTAGTTTTGCCTGTTCAAGACGCACCTGTATTTGATCTGCAACTTTCTGAACATTTTCACTATCAACACCTGGTAATAAAACAACAAACTCCTCACCACCTATACGTGCAACCATATCGGTCACCCGATTCAGAGATGAGCGTAAGACTCTTGCCACTTCTTTCAAACATGCATCTCCTTCTGCGTGACCATAGGTATCGTTATATAATTTAAAATAATCGATATCTATAATCATTAAAGAAAGCACTGTGCGTTGACGAACGTCACGCTTCCATTCTGACTCAAGTTTCATTTCAAAATAACGCCGATTATGCAATCCCGTTAAGGCATCTTCCATGCTCATAGTTTCGAGCTGCTCATTAGCATGAATTAATTCCATATTTGAGATACTCAGAGAATTTACTAACTGTGATTTCTCATATTGCATACTCAGACTTTCAGACAAATTGCTATCCATCCTGCGAATCGCAACAATCACACCAATCATATACAGACCAAACATATAAACCAGGACTGTGCCTTTATCTTCAAGCGTTATCGCTATATACAATAAATATGGAATAGTGGTGATAACCTGAAACAGCAACATAACACTCTGCATTACCCCAAGTAATGGAATGGCTGCTGCACTAACACCAAGCAAAACAATAAAGATATAAACCTGCGACAGCTGATCCAGCTTTGAACCAATCAGAATAGCGCCCATACACCAGGCGAAAGCACTTAAAAATGTATAGACACTGAATTTTTTTAACCAAAGTTCGAAATCTGTTACTTTATTCTTTTGATGGAAACGACAGAAACGAAACGTATTCCAGGTTCTTAGCAAAGTGATCAACATAAACGCAAACCACCACACAGCACCTTCCCAGTAATAGCTCGCATCAATTGCAAGATAAGCAACCAACATCGATGCCATTATTGATAACAACCAGCTTTGTCGCTGATTACTATAAAGCAGCTCGACCTTTTTCTGAAAAACCCAGGCTCCTGTTTCTGAGTTTTTATCCTTATAATCCATATTTTTATACTTCTGATCACTCATACCATGTCAATATTTTTCTGCGCGCGCCAGACACCACACATCAACTCGCTCAACTTGTCCTGATAACAATGTTTTTGTCAGTTCAGAAACACTGGAAGTCGTGGTAACAACATCATCAAATATTACGACATGACGATACGCCTGTTTATTCTGGAATCGAAAGGCGCCCTTTATATTTTGTTTCCTTTGTCTGGCATTTTTTCCCGTCTGGTGCTGGGTATTTCGTACCCGCTGACAACAGGTGCTGTCTATTTTTATATTTAATGCCTCTGCCACAGGCCTGATCAATAGTTCCGACTGATTAAATCCTCGCTGACGCAGCCGAGCGGAATGCAAAGGCATCGGAATAATGACTTCAGGCCAGCCAGTGTCATCATGCCAACAGAACAACTTCTGCATCATCAACATTGATAACACCGGACCGAAAGCCAGCTTATCATTAAATTTTAGCTGTTGAATCATCCATTCGAGCGGTTGTGAATAAATAAACGGGCTCCACAGGCGTTGATAGGACGGCGGCTTTGACAGGCACTGGCCACAGATCGATTGCTCTGTTACACCTTTCAATGGAACCCCGCAATGCATGCAAGGCAAGTGATTTTCTACTATATCGACAGCGCAGTGCTGACAAATCGCAATCCCATCAAGCAGGCCGCCACTCGCGTCACATAATAAACATCGGTATGGATATAAAATATCAAGAAGTGATCGCATAAATTCCTTTGCATCATCGGTTTAATCCCTTTTTGGAGCAAATACAGGTATCATAGGCTCCTCACTGCAATATATAGATTTACACCACATGACTCAAGCCAATACACAGCAAAACAATACCCCATTACGTCACGACTGGAGCCTGCAGGAGATAAAGGCACTGCTTGATACACCTTTCAATGACTTGCTATTTCAGGCACACAGTCTGCATCGCCAATACCATGATCCTAATCAGGTGCAGATCAGTACCCTGCTCAGCATTAAAACCGGTGCCTGCCCTGAAGACTGCGGTTATTGCTCACAAAGCGCCAAGCATAATACCGAACTGGAAAAAGAGCGCCTACTACCATTGGCTGAGGTAATCGACAAAGCAAAAATTGCCCGCGACAATGGCTCTTCACGTTTTTGCATGGGAGCGGCATGGCGCAACTCCACCGATAAGAACCTTGATAAAGTCATTGAAATGATTCGTGCTGTGAAAGACCTGGGCATGGAGTCCTGCGTCACCCTGGGCATGCTGACCCAGCAGCAAAGCCAGCGACTAAAAGAAGCAGGACTTGATTACTACAACCACAACCTCGATACCTCGCCAGAGTTTTATGGCAATGTCATCAGCACGCGCACTTTTCAGGACCGCCTGGACACACTAAAACATGTTCGAGACAACGGCATTAATGTTTGCAGTGGCGGCATTCTCGGCATGGGTGAAAGCGCCACCGATCGCGCATCGATGCTGCAACAACTGGCCAATATGCCCCAACACCCTGAAAGTGTACCGATTAATATGCTGGTACAGGTCGAGGGCACCCCGCTCTATGGCAGCGATGGCATCGACAGCATTGAGTTTGTCCGCAGCATTGCCGCTGCTCGTATTCTCATGCCAGCGTCACAGGTTCGCCTGTCGGCAGGCCGCCATGAAATGACTGATGAGATGCAAGCCATGTGTTTCTTCGCTGGCGCAAACTCCATCTTCTATGGTGACAAACTCCTCACCACTGATAACTGTGAAACCAACGATGACCTGGCACTATTTGCACGGCTCGGCATTACGCCAACTCAAGCTGAAGAGCACGGCCAGTCTCATGACCATGCTGAATTTACTGCCGAAGCCTGCCATTCGTCATAAATTGCTATGAAAGACCTGAAAAAGGCACTGGAGCAACAGCAGCAACAAGGCTTGTACCGCCGTCGCCGCTGTCTGCAGAGCCCCCAGGGGCGAAGCATCACCCTGGATGGTCAGCAACTGCTGAACTTTTGCAGCAATGACTATCTGGGTCTCGCCAATCACCCGGAAGTCGTGCGCAGCTTTAAACTGGCAGCTGATCAATATGGCGTAGGTAGTGGCTCAGCCCATCTGGTGAATGGGCACAGTCGGCCACATCATCAACTGGAAGAAGCGCTGGCTGAGTTTACCGGTTACCCACGTACACTACTCTTTTCCACAGGCTATATGGCAAATCTGGCAGTCGCGCAAAGCCTGTGTGGTCATAACGACAACATTATCGAAGATCGCCTCAATCACGCCTCACTTCTGGATGCTGCTAAACTGAGCGGCGGCAAGCTGATGCGTTACCTGCACCTTGACTACCAGAGCCTGCAAACAAAACTGCAGCGCTGTGATAAGGGCGAAATCCTGGTCGCTTCAGATGCTGTATTCAGCATGGACGGCGATGAGGTCAATATCCGCCAGTGGCTGGACAGCGCCCGCACAAAAGACAGCTGGACCATGCTGGATGATGCCCATGGCTTTGGCGTACTGGGTGAACTGGGTAAAGGCTCATTAAGTGAACAGAAGGTTAAAAACCATGATTTACATGTTTATATGGCAACCCTGGGGAAAGCCATAGGCACTTCAGGCGCATTCATTGCCGCCTCAGACGATCTCATCGAGTACCTGCTCCAGACCGCCAGAAGCTATATCTACACCACGGCCATGCCCCCTGCCATAGCCCAGGCGAGCCTTTGCAGCCTTCAGCTATTAATTGATGAACCCTATAGACAGCACAGCCTGAAAAACAATATCTGCTTATTCAAACAGCTTGCTGCACAGGCACAAATCCCTGTAATGCCGTCAAATAGCGCTATCCAGCCTGTCATGATTGGCTGCCCCGAAAGCGCACTGTTAATCAGCGAAAAACTTTTTCAAAACGGCCTGCATATTGCTGCCATTCGACCTCCTACGGTCCCTCAAAATACCGCCCGGCTGCGAATCACCTTACGTGCGGACCACACAAGTGACGATATTCTGCGCCTGGTGGAACAGCTTCAGGCAACTTTGAACTAGATATAGCCTCGCAACCCTGGCTAGCAGAAAAATTCTCACCGTTAGCTGCTTTATATCAAGAAATTAACACCTCTTTCAGTCTATTATTCCTTCTCTTACTAACTCTGAGCCCCTCCCATGACAGGCATCACTTTTGATACAGATTTAATAAAAAAATACGATATCGCTGGACCAAGATATACCTCTTACCCCACAGCGGTACAGTTCAGCCCAGATTTCACTGAAGCGGATTACCGCCAGCAGGCTGAAAAATCCAATCTAAGTGGCCGCGACCTGTCCTTGTATTTTCATCTGCCTTTCTGTGACACCATTTGTTATTACTGTGCATGCAACAAAGTTATTACTAAAGACCGCAGCAAGGCAGCACCATATTTAGAAGCCCTGCACCGGGAAATCGCCATGCAGAGCGAATTATTCGACGCTTCACGTCGCGTCAATCAACTCCACTGGGGTGGTGGCACACCTACATTCATTAGCCATCAGGAAATGCGCGAACTAATGGATGTCACACGCCAGCACTTCAACCTGCACGATGATGACAGTGGTGAATATTCCATCGAGATCGATCCACGGGAAGTCAGCCGTGACAGCATTAAACTACTACGGGAAATTGGTTTTAACCGCATGAGTCTCGGTGTACAGGATTTTGACCCTGCAGTACAGAAAGCGGTAAACCGTATTCAGTCTGAGCAGCAAACTTTAGATGCTTTAAGCAGTGCGCGTGAATTTGGTTTTAAGTCGATTAGTACCGACCTGATTTATGGTCTACCCTTGCAAACAGTTGACAGCTTTAGTCACACTCTACAAAAAATTATCGACATCAGCCCGGATCGCATTTCGCTGTTTAACTATGCTCACATGCCAGAGCTATTCAAACCTCAGCGCCGCATCAACGAAGCAGATATGCCACCTGCCGAGCTCAAACTGGTTATTCTTAAACAAAGCATTGAACAGCTCATTGAGGCAGGCTATGTCTATATCGGTATGGACCACTTTGCCAAACCCGATGATGAACTTAGCATTGCACAGCAAGAGGGTAAGCTTTATCGTAATTTTCAGGGCTATGCGACTCATGCTGATTGCGACCTGATTGGAATGGGCATCACATCGATTGGCACTATCGACAATAGCTTTTCACAAAACGTTAAAACACTAGATGAATATACACAATTAATAAACTCAGGAATGCTTGCCGTTTTTCGTGGCATCAAGATCGATCAAGACGACCTGATTCGCAGAGATGTCATCATGCAACTTATCTGTCATTTTAATTTGAATTTTGACACAATGGCGGCTAAACATAGTATAAGTTTTAATGATTATTTTTCATCGGAACTAAAACAGCTTAGGCTGATGTGTAACGATGGATTAATCGACATGAATGAACAATCCATACAGGTAACAGATAAGGGTCGTTTGTTGATTCGAAATATTTGCATGGTATTCGATCGATACCTGAACAAATCACAGAATCAACAGCGATTTTCAAGGGCTATCTAATATCTGCTTTTAGCGAGTATATAAGGGAGTCAATCATGCCATCTACATTGTTAAAAGAGTATCTTGACGAAAACGATATTAAATATGTTTCCATTATGCACTCCATGGCTTTCACTGCAGTGGACATCGCCAAGAGTGCACATATACCGAGTCGCGAGCTAGCGAAAACAGTGATTCTGGAAGTTAACAGTGAAATGGCGATGGCTGTCGTTCCTGCCAACTATAAAGTAAATCTCGACATCATCAAAGACGCACTGGACACTCATGATGTTCGACTGGCTGATGAGTCAAAGTTCACACCTCGTTTTAATGATTGCGAAGTTGGTGCTATGCCACCTTTTGGCTGCCTCTACGATATGGATGTTTATGTTGCGGAAAGTCTTTCTGAAGATGACAAAATTGCCTTTAATGCAGGTTCTCACCTCGAAGTGATTCAAATGGACTATAAGGATTATGAAAATCTGGTAAAACCCAGATTTATTTTCCTTGATAACTAATTAATGCATAATTGAGGAGCATCTGCAGATGAGCCATCAACGCGTTAACGAATTACTTTCAACCGCAAGCATACCACCCGGTATCAGCCGTACTTCTCGTAGTTTTGAAATCGATGGACGCTGGTATTTTGAACTGCGCGGCGGCGGACAGAAAGGCCCTTTTGATAGCAAAGAAGAGATGCTTTCAGCACTCAACGAATTTATCCAGTTCCATCAAGAAATGAATAAGCAACTTTAATCAAAGCCCTTGTCTTATAAAAAAAATCAATCAGTTATTTTTCATACTGACTTCAAGCACTTAGCTTGCAACACCACATAAACGTGTCATACCGCTTGTCGCCTGGACATCCTGAGCAAATTGCGCTTAAATAGTTTTCCATTATGCTTTACTTCATACGCTGATGAAATTTGTTAATTTTAAGCACAAATGAAAAGAGGCTTTATATATGCAGAAACATAGAGCAGGTGAAGTTTGTAATATCCCATTTAGAAATGAGCGACACTTTTGCGCCAATGGTCTTTGGTATTTTGAAGCAAGAGGCGGCGTCCAAAAGGGACCCTACAAGAGCAAAGAAGAAATGGAAGGCGAGTTGCTCATGTTTATTCGTGAACAAAACATGTCAAATCAGGCAATCCAAGCATCCTGAATAAGAAGAGAATAATAATATTGTTATTCTCTGAACTCTGAAACACGGATACGTCCATTAATCATTTTAGATTCCCGTTTCATAATCTTCGACATTTTACCCCAGAATGCCTGCTTAAGATCAAAATCCTGAGCAATAGCCGTACCCATCAATAAAATTAGCAGGTCAGCACATTCCTCTGCAAGCTCATCTACCGACTTACCCTTACTGGCACACGCAGATATTTCACCCAGTTCTTCTGTCATCAGAGCTATTCGATACATCAGCTCTTCACCACCGGTATTTTTAAAGTCATGTTTATCGTGAAATGCCTGCACCTCTGCTAGCATTTGTTCATAGGAATCCTGATTCATAATATTTATCACCAATAATCGAAGCACTAGTTTCGGATAAACTGCACATCCAGGCAAGTATTTATCATCCATACTTAAAGCAATACAGCAAATTTCCAGTTATCTATCTGAGATGTCGTTTATCGATAAGGAGCAGAAAATGAATACCGCAGAGCACCTGAAAAATATTGAACTCGATGAGTATGGCTTACTTAAGCATCCAGAACTATGGAATAAGGAAGTAGCTCAAATGATGGCCACCGAGTTAGATGTCGGCCCTTTAACCGCTGACCACTGGAATGTAATTGAAGCATTACGCAAACACTACGAACGCTTCGGTGTCGCACCTGCTATGCACAACATTTGTCGATCCAGTCATCACAGTGAAGACTGGGTACATAATTTATTTCACAGCTGCTTAAATGCCTGGCGCGTTTCCGGACTGCCCGACCCTGGCGAAGAAGCCAAAGCTTATCTAAATGATATGTGAGACTCTTCAATTAGACGTCTTTTAGCAGCCGTTTAAAGCTTAAACGCTCTCGACTATCAAAGAGTCTACGCGATATTAACCAGAGCACAGATATCACACCGAGTCCTGTACCTGCGGTAATCATAAACATAATCAATATCTGGTATTTAACTGCTTCAACTGGTGCTGCCCCTGCCAGAATCTGCCCCGTCATCATACCGGGTAAGCTAACCAGTCCTGCTGCAGCCATCGAATTAATAATAGGAATCATGCCTGAGCGCATTGCGTCTTTACGAATGTCAGCAATTGAATCACAGGCTTCTTCACCCAGCATTAAGCGCTGTTCAATCACTGGGCGCTGCTGCCATGCTGTTTGCACCAGTCTGTCCATTCCTAAAGCAATGCCCGTCATGGTATTACCTAATAACATTCCTAATAAGGGAATAGCGTATTGTGGGCTATACCAGGGATCTGCCTGAATGATTACCAGCAAACACAATACTGTAACCAGAAAAGAGGAAACAAAAAGAGAGCCCGCACTAATACCAAAACCAAGTCCCGCCCTTAACTTTCGCTTCTGCCTCGATAGTATTTCCCAGCCTGCTACGGAAATCATGACACTTGCAATTAACACAATAAAGAGAATGTTTGTGGTTTCAAATAAGGCTTTTAAAACCAGCCCTATCAACAATAACTGAATAGTGGTTCTGGCAGCAGCAATATATAGCTGACCAGTAACTGCCAATTGCATTTTCCAGCTCAACAACCCTAGCAACAATATCAAAATAGCGGCTAACGAAAGATCAAGTGCTGTGAGCTGAATTAACATAACAACAAAATACCATCTGCAATTTGATACCGTTGTGTACTAATTCTCTGCAATTGCTCTATATCATGACTCACCCAGATTGACGCTGCATTTGATTGCTGAAGGTAGGATTTCACAAAAGTTTCTACAAGTGATGTGTTATTCGCATCCAGATTTGCTGTAGGCTCATCAAGCAACAACACCTCCGGATTAAACTGTATAGCACGCAGCAACCCCAGCCGTTGCTTTTCCCCACTAGACAATCTTGAGATACTCCATCCTGATACATCTGACTCAAAACCCAGCCTCTCTAATTGCTCTAATGGAAACGTGGTGAAATGCTCACCTACCGTGTCATACCACCAGACCGATTCCGCCGGAATCATTGCAACTTTTTTACGCCATTGATGCGCTGGTACATCCTGCTGATTAACTCCATCCAGAGCAATATCACCGCTATGTGGCTCCATATCTGACAAGGCTCGAAGCAACTGCGACTTGCCAGATCCCGAAGCACCACTTAAACCTGTCAACTGCCTTGATTCCAGTTGCAGAGATATAGGCCCACAATCAAAATAACATAGATTTTCTATGGATAGCATTTTCAAAATAATTGCTTCTAATCGCTTTTGTGTTAAACATTTTCAGTGCACGTCAATCTAACTGACTTGAGCAACACCTCAAGAACAGCAACTGTTATATTCATACAGGACGCACAAAAAACTTGCCTACTTCTACAGAATTGACTTTAACCTTTTGTCCTGCGGAAATTTTTTCCAATGCAACGTCGGGGTCAATCTCTACACGCCATTCAATACCCGAATAACGTGTACTACCGGGAGAAACAAAACTGATATCCTGCTTGAGCACAAACTCGTAACCAACCAGATCACTGCTATTATCCTTTTTAGGTTTTCCCTGTGCCTGCATATTCTTTAATGGACGCCATAACACTCCCATAGCTATAGCAGAACAAATAGCCGCACTTGATATACCGACACTCCAGACTTCTTCAAGCACTCCCGTCAACATGAGCAATCCTGTCAACAAAGACCCCAGACTGGCAAATAGCAGAATACCCGTCACCATACCCGTGGCAACTTCGATAGATAGCAGCACAAAGCCAAGCGCAAACCAGAATTGCGCCTGATGATCATTAATATATTCAATTAACATTATCAGGACTCTTTACTGTTTTTATTGAGGCTATTGATAATAGTCATTGCCTCTGCCACAACGCTAGAAGCATTACTCTGATTTTCTGGCAACAACACGACCGATGATTCTTTCGCAATCGCCTTTTTAGCGGCTATCGCTCTATCTGCCAGTTCCATCTGAATCGCTTTCTGACCTTCATCCGTATTCGCAACATCACCAATTAACTGTAGTGCTTTTGCCTTTGCTTCTGCCACTGCAATAATTGCTTCAGCCTCACCCTGTGCCAGCAGAATTTGCTCTTCTCTATCGGCCTCCGCATTCAGTACGGTCGAACGCTTTTCACCTTCAGCTACATTAATTGCAGATTGACGCACGCCTTCAGATTCAAGCACTGATGCGCGCTTATCACGTTCTGCCTTCATTTGCCTTTCCATTGCCTCAAGCACTGACCTTGGCGGCTCAATATCCTTGATCTCATAACGTAACACCTGGACACCCCAGGGTTCCGCGGCTTCATTGATTATATTCACAATATTCGTATTTAAACTTTCACGCTCTTCAAATGTTTTATCCAGATCGATTTTTCCGATCTCTGAACGCATTGTTGTTTGTGCCAGTTGCGTCACTGCGTAAACATAATCATCCACACCATATGAAGCCTTATATGGATCAATCACTTTTAAATAAAGCACACCATCCACAATCAATGAAATATTATCCTTAGTAATAGCCCCCTGACTTGGCACATCAACAGCCTGCTCTTTCAATGAGCGGTCATAAGCCACTTTATCAATAAAAGGAAACATAAAATTTAAGCCCGCCTCCATCGTGTTGTTATACTTACCAAACCTTTCAATTATCAGCGCTCTATTTTGCGAAACAAATTTTACTGACGTTTTGATAAATACAAATATCAATAGCGCAAGACCAACCCAGAAATTAAATATCAAACCAAGCAGTTCTTCTATCATTTTTACATCCCTTGTTTCTGTTATATTTAATTTAAACCGAACATTAATTCACGGTTAGATCTAATCATCGCCTGAAGCTCATTCACATAAGCCTGACCACGACTCGAATAACTATTTAAACCTGTAGCAAGAACAAACGCATCTAACGGCTTGTTATTACGCCGCATTTCATACCTTAGTTGACGCAGACTCTTATACGCACGACCCGTATTTACATTGTGCAGATAACTCTCAACAGAATCATTAATACTTTCAAACGCCTTAACTTCATGCCTCTGCCCTTTACTACGTTTTTCCGGAACTAATCCGCAGTTTTTAGAAAAGCACCATTGACCAAAAAGATTATTTGCCTGCTGAGCAAATCTAGATTTACCCCATGCAGATTCATTAGCCGCCTGAGTTAATACCAGATCAACAGGCAGCGTATCGACTCTTGATAATAGTTCTTGCCAGTCTGGCGCATTATCATCCCATTCAAGGCGATATTTTTCAGTAATATTTTTTAGCCATTCCTGTTCACTATTATTTTTTATCGCCTGTATTATGCGATGCCTTCTATCACGTATGATTTGATTTTGATTGATAACGATAGGCCTTAAAATATCAAAAAACCGTTCTTTTTTCTCACTCACAGTATTTGTATCTGTGTAATCAAAAACATCTGCTTCTAGCTGAGGTAGCGTCTTCGCATGAGCCAGTTTAAATATACTCTTTTCTACCGGTAATAAATTTTCAACTTGAAGATAAAATGCTACGGACACAATCACCAACAGCAACAACACAACTCTCATTATTTCAAAACCTCAAATATCGCATCACATAATTTTACTGTTGATATTTCATCAATAATATATGGTGGCATCAAATACACCAGTTTGCCAAATGGCCTGATCCAGACACCTTGCTCAACCAGTGCTGGTTGAATAATTTTCATATCCACTGGCTGCTTACATTCAACCACCCCAATTGCACCGAGCACACGTACCTCAGCTACACTGTTTAGCACTTTACACTTGCTTAATCCATTAAGCAGCCAGCTTTCTATCTGTTTTATTTTTGTTACCCAGTCAGATGACAAAAGCAATTCAATACTGGCACTGGCCACAGCACAGGCTAACGGGTTCGCCATAAAAGTTGGGCCATGCATGAAAACACCTGGTTCGCCACTGGAAATGGTTTGTGCAATTCCATCTGTTGTCAGTGTCGCTGCAAGACTCAGATAGCCACCGGTTAATGCCTTACCCACACACATAATATCGGGTTCGATATCTGTATGCTCACACGCAAACAGCTTTCCGGTTCGTCCAAAACCTGTAGCTATCTCATCAAAAATCAATAAAACGCCATATTCATCACATAACTTACGCGCCTTATTCAGAAAATCTGCAGAATAAAACCGCATACCACCAGCGCCCTGTACAACAGGCTCGACAATAAATGCCGCTATCTCATGTTGATGTTTTTCCAGTACCTGCTGCAGGTTTTTTACGTCCTTATCATCGCAGAGCTGATTGTATGGACTACCTGGTGTATCAATGAATAGTTGTTGCATTAAGGCTTTGCTAAACAAGCTATGCATACCGGTTACAGGATCACATACGGACATGGCGCCAAATGTATCACCATGATAACCACGACGCAGACTAACAAAGCGCTGCTTCGACGGTTTCTGCTTATCATGCCAGTACTGTATTGCCATCTTCATGGCTACCTCTACTGATACTGAACCAGAATCGCTAAAAAAAACACTGCTCAATGAAGGCGGGGTGATTTCAACCAGCTGATTAGCCAGCTTTACTGCGGCAGGATGAGTCAGGCCACCAAACATGACATGGCTCATCTGGGCCAGTTGCTCTGTGACTGCCTGATTTAATACTGGATGATTATAACCATGAATTGCGCACCACCAGGATGACATTCCATCAATCAATTCACGACCATCTGCCAGCTTAAGGCGGACACGATCTGCGGAAACCACAGGGAAAATAACATGATCACTATGCAGTGCAGAATATGGATGCCAGATCGACTCCTTATCCTGCTGTAATAGCTGCTGGTAATAATCCATACAAAGCTTGATTAAGTAGAAAAACTGCACCTTACCCTATGCACAGGCCAAGGTCGAGTAGACACGCTTTTCGGGGTAACCCGTTTGGGCTACATCATTGAATTATAAGTATAATTTTGTATTTGCGTACTTAATATCACATACCATTTAGTCACTAATTGTTATAACAGACACATAAATATAACGATAAGTAGTTTCAATTTCAGGGGATATCAGCAATGAACACACAGGGCGAGCGCCAGCTCAACACAGCAAACCTAAACACCAATGAGGCGATTCGCTCTATTTTCGAAAACAGCCCACTGGCCGTATTTGGTGTTGACGCATCTGGCCGTGTTGGTTACCTGAATAGCGCCTGCAATGAACTGTTTCGACTGCCACATCAAGCCCATATTTGCGGTCTCCACAGTTCAGACTTACTTTGTGGTGGCGATACAAAATGCCTCCACAAAAAATGCTCTCACTGCGCCATACAGCAAAACATCATATCTGAAAGGCAATTACAGGAATACAGCCTGAATATCCAGCAGGCTGACGGTGAGATAGTGCCTATTAGCATCACCACAAGTTACTTCTTTCAGCAGGAGGATCGTGAAATCAGCACCTATTTTAGTATTCGCAGGCAAGTTGATTAAAGCAGGCCTCTCTCTGCAAATGAAACGATATCATCACCAACGACAAAATGATCAAGCACGCGAATATCAACCAGCGATAGGACATCTTTTAGGCGTTGTGTAATACGCTCATCAGACTGGCTGGGCTCTGCTACTCCGGAGGGGTGGTTATGGGCAAAGATCAGCGCTGCAGCATTATGATGCAAGGCTCTTTTTAGCACCTCCCTCGGATAGACATTCGTTCCATCTATCGTTCCCCGGAACATCTCTTCGAAACAGATCACGCGATTGCGCTGATCCAGAAACAACACAGCAAACACTTCGTAGGGATAATCTCGCAATTGCGTGGTTAAATACTGCCGTGTCTGCTGTGGGCTAGACAAACTGTCTCCACGTTTCAAACCCTCATACAGATAGCGCCTGGCCATCTCAAGCACTGCCTGTAACTGGGCAAATTTAGCCTGACCTAGCCCCTGATGCTGACAAAAAGCTTGCTGATCCGCATGCAATAGCTGCCGCAAACCATCAAAGCCCGTTAGCAAATCATGTGATAGGTCAACCGCTGTCTTGCCGCGCACGCCGGTGCGTAAAAAGATTGCCAGTAACTCTGCATCGGTCAGCGCCTGACTTCCCAGCGCCAGCAGTTTTTCTCGTGGCCGCTGCTCCATTGGCCAGTCGGTAATTGGCATAACGTTATCCTTTCGTCCTTGATAAGTCGCACCCAGCATACACTGGTAACAGGTTATTTGACAAACGCGATACCCGCGCCTTAGTTCTGGTAGAATCTGCAACCATGGAATACTCACTGCACAACAAGAATATCCTGCTAGGCGTCTGTGGCGGCATCGCTGCCTACAAAAGCGCCGACCTGGTACGCCGTCTACAGGATGCAGGTGCCACAGTGCGTGTAGTAATGACCCAGGCTGCCTGCGAGTTTGTTACGCCATTAACATTTCAGGCCTTATCTGGACACCCTGTTCACACCGACCTGCTCGATACTGAAGCAGAAGCGGCCATGGGGCATATCCAGCTGGCTCGCTGGGCTGACCTGATCCTGATTGCACCTGCCACAGCTAACAGCATTGAACGTCTAGCCACTGGCAGAGGTGACGACCTGCTGAGCACTATCTGCCTGGCGAGCAATAGCAAACTGGCCATTGCCCCGGCAATGAACCATATTATGTGGTCAGCAAAAGCCACGCAGAAGAACATTCAGCTTCTGATTGAACGAGGCATACATGTATTTGGCCCTGATAGTGGTAGCCAGGCTTGTGGGGAAACCGGTGAAGGCCGACTACTCGACGTCAGCGAGATCGTCAGCGCTGCTAGCCAGTTATTTCACAATGGCCTGCTACAGGGTATTCGAATAATGCTCACAGCTGGTCCTACTTTTGAGTCCATTGACCCGGTACGTTATATCGGCAACCGAAGCTCTGGTCGCATGGGCTTCGCTCTCGCCGAGGCAGCTACTGAACAGGGCGCAATCGTAACTCTGGTTGCAGGCCCGGTACAACTGGAGACACCGGAACATATCAATCGCATCGACGTTGAGAGCGCCTTGCAGATGCATGATGCAGTTATGCAGAATATAGACTCGCAGGATATTTTTATTGCCACCGCAGCAGTCGCAGATTATCGCGTTGCTGACATAGCCAGCTCGAAAATTAAGAAATCTGCAGACGAACTAACTATAAAGCTCATTAGAAATCCGGATATTCTGGCAGAAGTTGCCGCTTTATCGAAAGGTATTTTTACCCTGGGGTTTGCCGCCGAAACCGATGATCTGAAACACTATGCGATCAATAAACTGCAGTCAAAAAAAATCAACATGATTGCCGCCAATCAGGTTGCTCATAATAGCCAGCAAACCGAACAAGTGGATACTGGCTTTAACAGTGAATACAATGCACTACAGGTTTTCTGGCCAGGCCCTGATGGCATCGCGGAAACCGAGCTAAGTCTTACTCGAAAAACCGAGCTGGCCAGACAACTGATTAAATTACTCGCCCAAAACTACAGAGCTAGATTGAATGAACAAACTACAGATTAAAATACTCGACCCTCGTATCGGCAATGAAATTCCGTTACCCGAATATGCCACACCCGGTTCAGCAGGCATGGATCTACGCGCCTGCATTAATGGCTCACTCACCTTAAAGCCAGGTGACACCGAGCTCATTCCAACTGGTATGGCAATCCATATTAGTGACCCGGGTTATGCTGCAACCATCCTGCCTCGTTCAGGTCTTGGGCATAAACACGGTATCGTGCTGGGCAATCTGGTGGGGCTTATTGACTCCGACTATCAGGGGCAGTTATTTGTTTCCTGCTGGAATCGCGGTAATACCGAATTTACTATCGATTCAGGCGACCGTATTGCACAGCTGGTTATACTGCCTGTTGCTCAAGTTGAATTTGAAGTCGTTGAAGATTTTTCAGATAGCGAGCGTGGCGCAGGTGGTTTTGGATCTTCAGGTCACAAATAAAGTAAACCCCATATCTTTAAGATATGGGGAGAGTTTTTAAATTTTAAAACAATAGCCCCAAGACAAATCATGAAGCAGACACTTTTCAGTACACCTGGCACTTAATTAGTGATTAGTACTACCACTATTTGTCGTTTTTACGGTCCAATATTTTTTTCTTTTTTATGGCCGCTGTATTTTTCTGTTGATTAGAAAAAACAAACCGTCCTGCCAGCACGCAACCTTTCATACCTGGATCACAGGGCCTGTTTAACACCTTCGAACACAGATTTTTATTTTCATGGGGACAACCCCAACCACCACTCATATGTAGTCTCCTTTGGGAAATTATCAGCTTCAAGCAGCAGACTTTCATTGATAATGGACAAAGTAATCATTAATTCGGGCGCTTAAACCATTACTGCTCCAGGCTTTGCCAGTTCGATTACTTTTATTACGTTCTATTGATTGCGGTCAAGCCATTCATGACGAAAACAGCCCCCACTCAACTGTTTTTTCTTATAATAAAGCCATGTTATGTAATACCTTACCCCATATACATCAGGCCTGCTCATTAACTGAAGGCATTCGCCTACAACGTGAGAGTTTGCAGCAATTACTCAGTCAACCAATGGAATCATTGGCACAGGATTGTGCCGACACCGCAATTGACAATATTATGCAAAAGGAAGCACTAGAGCATCTGCTAAAGGCTGCCATTTTAGAGTTCCGTAACTGTAAACATCTGTTTGTACTCGATCAGGATTTTATTCAGCTAACTGACAACATCACACCCGATGGATCTGATCCTCACTATCTGGGCAGGAATCGTCAAGGTAGCTCTTATACCGTAAATATTGTTGGCAAAGCAGATTTCAAACTATCACAGGCCTATATCAGCCGTCGTCGACATCGCCCCAGTCTGACGGCAATTCAGGTTATACGTAACCAGGAAAATGAGTTGATCGGTTTTCTAGGAATAGATTATGACCTAAGAGAACTACCACACACACAAAACTGCTATCGAGAACCTGATAGCTGGCACCAGCTCAAGGGCGACCCCGCTATTCGTAAAGGCCTTTTCTCTCAGCAGCGCGTCAATAATATTATGGATGACAATATAGACGATGCACTGGATACCGTACATGAGCTATTAACCACCTGCGGTGTCTATCATGCAGAGATTCAGTTTTCTCGTAGTCGTGCCACGGTCTGGCATCAGGACGATCCTTTTACCTATCATCTATTGACCATAAATGAGCTAACATCACCTGATATCTTGCTAGCCTTCCCTCGCCATGATTATTTTGAGCGTGCCATTATACCCACAGATCAAATTAAGCCGGTGCTGGACATGTTCCGTCATTTACGCTTTGCAGATGATAATATCTACTTACGTTCTGGTTCTATTAATCTGGTTAACGCCATGGTGATTTTAAATTTCTCCTGCGATGGAACCCACTATATGCGCTTTGATGAGTTCCTCGATAAAGATGTTGACTTCTGGTTTGGCAACCCGCATTTCAATTAAGCACACACTCTATTTCACCCATTTTCTATGATAGGATTAAGCCGTTTGAAGAAAACGCTTCAAACACAACCCTACACGGCCTGAGCAAACTAAATATTACTCCCAGGAAAGATAGATATAATGAGTCATGTAAATCCCGCCATTTTCAGAATGTATGACATCCGCGGTGTTGTTGCCACAGATTTAACTCCCGACACAGTTCGACAGATTGGTCAGGCCTTTGCATCAGAATGCCTTGAACAGAATGTATCAACTGTCGCTATTGGCCGTGATGGCCGCTTACATAGCAAGCAACTTTCTGTTGCACTTACCGAGGGTCTTAATGCCGGTGGTTGTGATGTCATAGATGTCGGCATGGTCCCCACACCCGTACTTTACTTTGCCACACACCACCTGAATACCGGTACTGGCATTATGGTCACCGGCAGTCATAATCCACCAGAATATAATGGCCTGAAAATGTCGATGGCCGGCAAGACACTTTATGGCGATGATATTACGGGTCTTTATAATCGCATTGCTAACAACAAATTAAATAACGGCAGCGGCAGTTACCACGAAGAGAATTTACTCAACACCTACCTTGATCGCATCGTATCCGATGTCAAACTGGCTCGCCCCATGAAGATCGCAATAGATTGTGGCAATGGTGTTGCCGGTGTTATTGCCCCGCAGCTATTTAAGAAACTGGGCTGTGAAGTCACTGAATTATTCAGCGACGTCGACGGCAACTTCCCTAATCACCACCCCGACCCCAGCAAACTGGAAAATCTACTAGACCTGCAAAAAACCATCAAAGACAACCAGCTGGAGCTAGGACTTGCATTTGATGGTGACGGCGACCGTGTAGGCGTTCTTGATGATCAGCAAAAAGTGATCTGGCCAGATCGCCAGATGATTTTATATTCAGAAGATGTATTATCGCGTAACCCTGGTGCACAAATTATTTTTGACATTAAATCCAGTTATCACCTGGGAAAAGCCATTCAGGAAATGGGTGGCGAACCACTCATGTGGAAAACAGGTCACTCTTTAATTAAAGCCAAAATGAAAGAAACCGGCGCATTACTTGCCGGCGAAATGTCAGGCCATATTTTCTTTAAAGAACGCTGGTATGGATTCGATGATGGACTTTATGGCGCTGCCCGCATGTTAGAATTACTCAGCAAAAAAACTGGTAGCAGCTCTGACATTTTCTCCAAATTGCCTGATAGTTTCAACACACCTGAAATTCAGGTTCATTTCGATGAAGGCGAACATTATAAGTTTATGAGTAAATTTAAAGAGACCGCCAATTTCGAAGATGCAGAAATTTCAACAATAGATGGCATGCGTGTCACCTGGGACAAAGGATGGGGACTCATTCGCCCCTCCAACACTACGCCTTGCCTGGTGTTACGTTTCGAAGCAGACGATGAAGAAACCTTACAACAGGTCCAGCAAAACTTTCGTGAACAAATGCTGGCAACCGACAACAGTATTCAATTAACTTTTTAAGCGATCATTATTCATATGGATAATTCAAAAGCAAACAATGTAGTTAAAGTCCTATCTGAGGCATTGCCATATATTCAAAAATTAAATGGCAAAACTGTCGTTATCAAGTATGGTGGCAATGCCATGACAGATGAACAACTTAAAACAGGCTTTGCTCGTGACATTGTTTTATTAAAACAGGTTGGTGTTAACCCGGTGGTTGTTCATGGCGGTGGCCCTCAAATTGCCAGTTTACTTGAACGCGTAGGCAAAGAATCAAAATTTATACAGGGAATGCGCGTTACTGACACGGAAACCATGGACATAGTAGAAATGGTGCTCGGCGGCCTGGTCAATAAAAGCATTGTCACCCTGATCAATCAGGAAGGCGGTCGCGCTGTTGGACTAACCGGAAAAGATGGTAGTTTAATTCGTGCAAAAAAAATGCAAATGAGCATTGATTCGGATAACAGCACGCCTTCCGAGCTTGTCGACCTTGGCCATGTTGGCGAGGTACATACGATCGACCCTTCTGTCGTGTCAATGCTAGATGATGATAATTTCATCCCCGTTATTGCGCCTATTGGCGTTGGTGATAATGGCGAATCCTACAATATCAATGCCGATCTTGTCGCAGGTAAACTTGCTACTGTTTTAGGCGCTGAAAAATTATTACTGCTGACGAATACAGTAGGTATTCTCGACAAACAAGGCGAACTGCTCACTGGACTTAGCGCCAAGCAGGTTGACGAATACATTGCAGATGAAACGATCCATGGCGGCATGTTACCAAAAGTTAACTGCGCCCTTGATGCCGTTAAATCTGGGGTGAAAACATCTCACATTATAGATGGACGAGTACCTCACGCTGTTTTACTCGAACTACTTACCGACGAAGGCGTGGGCACCTTACTGAAAGGATAATCTGATACACGCTCGTTGCTAAATCAACGAGCGTGATTTTTTTTGAGCGCTTTTGAAAAAATTTAATACTCCAGAAAACAATGCTTTCTACAACATCTACCACTGCAACAATTATAGCTTGATATAAAGATACCCTTGCTGCATATACTTAATCAAAGTCACATTACCATCTGTTTCCAGCACTTCGAGACCGCTGATCAGTAACGCTCGATCAATCTCATTATTATTCACTGCATTATGACAAAGACCTACCTCTACATTCTGCTCAAGCACTGAATTTATTATCTTGGTGCTCTCTTTATTTGATCTAAGCATTCTAGTAACCGCTTTTCCATTAACAACGACTTTAATATCGACTTCCTGCCCTAGCTCACGACGAATATTGCTTACGCTATTTCTCAGATGCCCCAGTTTAAATCCATCATTGACATGTAATACTATCCGCACATCCGCATCAGATGCGACTGCCGTATTAAATAACAAACTTAGTAGTAAAAGCGGAAACAGTTTAATTAAATGCATAATATTACCTACTTATTCGCAAGATCCTTATCAATCAGCGCCAACGATAACTCTTCTAGCGCACGTTCAAAACCAGGCTTTTCCATAAGCACCCGATTACAACAGGCTTCCGCCTCTACGAAATTACCTTGCGCCCTATAAATCCGTGAAAGACCTATAAGTGCAAAAGCATCAAAACCAATTTCTAAACTCAGATCATAAAGCTCTGTCGCTTTATCGGTATCACCCTTGGTAAGCCATGCATCACCCAGTCGACTCAGAATATTCTGATTGTAGGGTTCGCTTTTAAGAATCTTGCTCCACAGATCGATTGCCTCATCCAGGTTACCGGCACCTCGTTGACAGTTACCCAGACCATAAAGCGCATATGAATTATTTGGCTCTAGCTCTGTCGCTTTACGATAATATTTTTCTGCATTCCGATAATCACTGCGACGCTGATATATATTTCCAACCATGGTCAATACGGCGACATAATTTTCATCAATCGAAAGTAGCTTTTCAAAATACTTTAATGCCTTATCATCTTCACGATCTTTATAGTACAGATTACCAAGCCCCATAAGCGCATAACGATCATGCGGCTGAATTTCTACGGATTCGACATACAACTTCTCAGCCTTCTCCATTTCATCCATACTTTTATAGGCATCTGCCAGACGCACCATAACATGCACATCACCGCGGTTAATTTCCAGATAGCGCGCCCAGAACTCGACCGCTTTATGGGGTTCTCTCAGACCTCGAAAACAGTCACCAATACCACGCAGCGCAAAGACATTTGCTTCATCGCTCTTTAATAATCGTGAATAGTAACTAATGGCTTTATTGAAATCACTGCTCAGTCGATACAGGTCACCCAAACCCACCAGGATATAGCTATTATCTGACTCCAGCTCAAGCGCCTCGAGAAACACCTTCTCGGCATCCTGATAACGCCGTTGTTTCATCAGTTTTTTACCGGTTTTTGAAAGGTTTAGAACTTCACTATTGGGTTGATGCACGTTGTATCTCTTATTGTTTCAGTCATTTATATTATTCTGACCTGTTCTGAGGAGTATTTAACTTCTGAGTATAATACGAGTCGCCACAGGTTTCTTGAAATGCACTAACTATCAGCCAGATAATTCCTGACCGCTTAAAAAAAAACACCCGCCTGAAATTCAAACGGGTGCCCTATGTTATGCCATTGAGCCTTAAGGCTCAACCAGCACGCTTATTGCAGTTCTTTAATGCCGCTCACTAGCTCGCCAACTGCTTTCTGGCCATCACCGTAAAGCATGCGCGTATTGTCCGCATAAAACAGGTGATTTTCGATGCCTGAGAAACCAGCACCACGACCGCGCTTGATCACGATACAGTTTCTCGCCATATCTGCATCAAGGATTGGCATACCATAAATAGGACTGTCTGGATTAGTTCGTGCAACCGGGTTCACCACGTCGTTTGCACCGATAACTAATGCCACATCACAGGTTGGGAATTCCGGATTAATTTCTTCCAGATCAAGAATCTTATCATATTCGATACCCGCTTCAGCCAGTAGAACGTTCATATGCCCCGGCATACGACCAGCCACCGGGTGTATCGCAAACTTCACCGTCACACCACGGCTTTCCAGCAGCTTGGTCAGCTCAGCAACTTTGTGCTGCGCCTGAGCAACCGCCATACCATAGCCTGGTACAATGACTACTTTCTCGGCATAGGCCATCATGATCGCCGCATCGACTCCCTGAATTTCCTTCATACTGCCTTCAATTTCCTCATCACCAGCTGAACCACCATCAGAACCAAAGCTAGCAAACAGGATATTGGTAATTGGGCGATTCATTGCCTTCGCCATTAACTGGGTTAACAGGGTACCCGCAGAACCGACCACGGTACCTGCAATAATCATCGCCGCATTACCCAGCACGAAACCTTCAAAGGCAACCGCAAGACCAGTGAATGCATTGAACAGTGAAATCACCACTGGCATATCAGCACCACCAATTGGTGTGGTAAACAGCACACCAAAGACCAGCGCCATTATAAAGAACACCAGAACCAGCTGAATACTCACGTCATCGCTGAAGCCAATAATGGCACCGGCAATCAGGGTCAAAACAAACAGGCCAAGATTGATAATCATATGCATTGGCAGGCGCAGAGTCTTGTTCATTAAACCCTGTAGCTTGGCAAAGGCAATCGCAGAACCCGAGAAGGAAACCGCACCAATCAGTGCACCCAGCACTGCCAGGACCTGAGCCGTACCACCAATGGCATGATCACCACCGGCCATCTTCACCAGTTCAACACCGGCAATCGCTGCCGCAGCACCGCCACCCATGCCGTTATAGATGGCAATCATCTGTGGCATATCGGTCATCTGCACACGCTTTGCGGTGATATAGGCAATGCTGGAACCCACGGCAATCGCCAGAATAATCAGGAACACATTAGTGCCGTGATCAAATACACCTGGTTCAAAGAATGCGACGACTGACGCAGCAACCATACCGATACCTGCCCAGACGATACCGCCTGTTGCCGTTACTGGCGAACTCATCTTCTTCAGGCCAAGTATAAATAGAATGGCGACTACGAAATAAACAACTTGAATAAACGTATCCATTAAGCAGCACCCTTCTTATCACTGACTTTAAACATTTCCAGCATACGTACCGTGGCCACATAACCACCGACCGCATTACCAGCTGCCAGGGCAACCGCAAAGAAACCGATAACCTGCTCTAGCGTAGTTTCAGCATGACCCATAACCACTACCGCACCCACTAACACGATACCGTGGATAAAGTTAGAGCCAGACATCATTGGCGTATGCAGAATAACCGGTACCCGGCTAATCACTTCGTAGCCGGTAAATGCCGACAACATAAAGATATAGAGCGCTGTAAAACCTTCGATCATCATGTCTATTGATCCTTATAACGTTCAGATTTAATTTCGCCATCGTGGGTCAGAGCTGTGTTTTTAATCACTTCATCTTCCCAGTCCAGTTCCAGCTCACCTTCTTTAATAAACGGCGACACCAGATTGAACAGATTCTTGGCATACATTTCACTGGCGTGTACCGGCACCTGACTAGGTACATTCAGCGGACCATGAATAATCACACGACCTTCAAAATCGACTGTTTCGCCAGGCTTGGTTAGCTCGCAGTTACCGCCACCTTCAGAGGCCAGATCCACAATCACTGCACCCACTTTCATTTTTGCCACCACATCGGCGCTAATGATTTTAGGTGAAGGACGACCCGGAATCGCAGCCGTAGTAACAATCACATCGGACTTACAGATATGCTGATCAAGCACATCCTGCTGTTGCTGTTTTTCTTCATCAGTGAGCTCACGCGCATAACCGCCTTCACCATCAGCACTCACACCCGTATCCACAAACTTGGCACCGAGTGATTCACACTGTTCTTTGGTCGCACTGCGCACATCATAGGCTTCAACCACGGCACCCAGACGTTTGGCAGTCGCTATCGCCTGTAGACCTGCAACACCGGCACCGATAATCAGCACCTTGGCCGGACGAATCGTACCCGCAGCTGTGGTTAGCATGGGGAAGAACACCGCGGCGCGGTCAGCCCCCATCAACACACCTTTATAACCCGAGATCGCCGCCTGTGAAGAC
>JBFHVQ010000003.1:0-74092 GCA_041589455.1 Gammaproteobacteria bacterium
GGCATTACCAAGTTTAAAGGCCAGGGTAGTCTGTTTATTGAAGTGCCTGATTTGCTGGTTGATGATGTGGCACCGCATAATTTCAATTTAAAAAACGAACTTTATCTTGATAAGCAGGAAGGTACCGGTACATTCCTGGTGGGTGGTCTTGATGCAGTCGGTCAGTATTTTAGTGATTCATATGGTAATGCTGCGAATCCTATAAAACATTCCTGCCAGAAAAATTTCCAGATCGTGTTTACAGATGGTTACTGGAATGACTCGACCAACAAATATGGTGATGTTGATGGCGATGGAGTCTCTAATACCGCTGCTGATGTTGCCTATAAATATTATAAGACCGATCTTGATCCAGATATGCCAGATAATGTTATTCCCGATGTTGGTTCAGAAGATGAGCTGGATCCTGACGGTGATGGTACAACCTGGCAGCATCTGGTTACCTTTACTGTCGCGTTTGGGGTTAAAGGTGTAATGGATGATACCGATGAAGATGGCTGGCCTGAAAGAGATGCTAGCGGTACTCTCTGGCCTGGAGATGGAGCGCCGGTTAAATCTGGTGATTGGGGTGATCCGGTTATCTGTGGTAACGCCAACTGCCCTGCTAAAATTGATGATCTATGGCATATCGCCTGGAACACAAATGGAACTTATGCACAGGCTAGCACGCCTGAAGAAGTGGTAGAAAAACTACTGGCTGCAATTATTAATATTGCGGGTCGCGTAGGATCTGCAGCTGCGGTAGCCTTGAACTCAGGTACGCTAAATGCGAATACCCGTGTTTATCAGGCGAAATTCAATAGCATTGACTGGACGGGTGACCTTTTATCAATTCCTGTAAAGGATGGCGATGAAGATGATACGAATGACCCTGTTCAATGCGACGGTAAAGCAGTCGGTGAAGTCTGTAAGACTGAATGGTCTGCAAGTGATAAGCTTGAAGCGCGAGCCTATTCAACTCGAAAGATATTCACTATGAACCGGGTTTCTAATACGGGAGTGGACTTTAGTGCCTTATCAAACCTGGATCTCGAACAGCAGGTCGCTTTACGAACTAGTCCAGAGTTTCCTTATGATGTAGAAGATAATTCACGAGGTCAGGACCGAATTGACTGGGTGATGGGAAGAAGTTCTTTTGGTTATGACACTGGTTTCAGAAAGAGAACAGTTGGTGAATATGGAGTTAAAAAACTGGGTGATGTTATCGCTTCATCCCCTGCCTATGTTGGCGAACCAAATTTGTTATTCCCGGATTCGATGGAGTCTGAAAAATACAGCAATTATGTTGCAGCACATAAAGATCGTACCAAAATGGTGTATGTGGGTGCGAATGACGGCATGTTGCATGCATTCAATGCAGCTACTGGCGAAGAAGTATTTGCCTATATCCCAGGTAAGACAGTTGAGCGTTTAAACAAACTAACCTCGCCAAATTATAAGAGCTACCACCAATACTTTGTAGATGGTTCTCCCAAAGCATTTGATGCAGCAGATAATGGTTCATGGAAGAGCTTGATAGTAGGACCAATGGGTGGTGGTGATCAACTGGTTTATGCCCTCGATGTGACTAATCCCGATTCCTTTGGCACGTCAAATGTGCTGTGGGAGTTTGATGACAGCAATGATGTTGATATGGGTTTCAGCATGGGTGATGTAACCTACGCAAAAATGAACAATGGAAAATGGGCGGTACTAATAGGTAATGGCTTTGATAATACAGAAGATGACGGCATTGTAAGCGCCACGGGTAATGCAGTGATTTACGTGCTTGATGCATTTACCGGTGAGTTGCTCAAAAAGCTGGATACGGGTATTGGCATGGGTGATGATCCACTTAACCCTGGCAGTGATCGACCCAATGGTATTGCAACAGTGACACCTATAGACATGGACGGTGACTTGATTGCGGACTTCCTGTATGCGGGTGATCTGTTTGGTAATGTCTGGAAGGTAGATGTAAGTTCAAGTAGTGCTACTAGCTGGGATTTTGCCTATAAGTCAGGCACCTCGCCCAAACCATTTTTTATCGCAAAAGATAGTACCGGAGTTGCACAGTCAATTACAACTGCCGTATCTGTAATGGGGCACCCAACTAAAGCAGAAGATAATCTGGTGTTATTCGGTACCGGTAAATACTTTGAGGTGGGCGATGGTGATACTAACGCCAGTAGCCAGGTACAAACTTTCTATAGCATCTGGGATGATGGTACAGGAAACCAGTATGTAAGAAACCAGATGCTTCAGCATAAAATCATGCATGAAGAAGACGTTGATGGAGATGGCATTGCTGACTGGCGTGTTACCACTTCGGATAAAGATCCTTCCGGTGATTACACGCTTAGTTGGGCTGACCATAAGGGCTGGTTTATTGACCTTGATTATCCAAATGGAGAGTATGGTGAAAGGGTTATTCGCAAGGCAGTATTAAGAAACGGTCGAGTTATTTTTGTAACACTTGTACCCAATGGAGATCCTTGTGGTAATGGTGGATCTAGCTGGATTATGGAAATGGATGCAAATACAGGTAGTCGATTACCTGAGTCACCTTTTGATGTTAATGGCGATGGTATAATCGATAAAACCGATATTCTGAGTATTAATAGTACAGATATGACGGTGTCTGGCACCCGATCTAAAGAAGGTATTGTTGCAGCACCCGGTATTCTTAATGCACCAACTGGCGATGAGATTAAATACTTCAGTGGTACCAGTGGTAATATTGATGTGGTGCTTGAATCTTCAGATGCTGAAAATAAAGCACGTCAATCGTGGCGCCAGATTAAGTAAAAGGTGATGATGATGAATAAACTGTTTATAGTAATATTAGTGACGTTATCGGCAGCGCTTCAGTCTGTTAGTGTTTATGCGGTTGATCGAGGTTTCGAAAGAGAGCTTGGTGGTGCAATGCAGTTTGTGATGAATGTTGACACTAAAAAGAGAGTGATTTATATGAGTCGGTCTCAGTTGGCATATAATTCAGTAACTGAGTTTTACAATGAAGCAGGTGATAAAATTGATGCAGACAAACTGGGCAAAGGAAGGCCAATTAAGTATCAAATTGATCATACTAAGCCATATCTGCATCGGCCAATGGCAATAAAAGTATGGATGAAGTAGTTTTGACTAACTTTGAAAAAGAAGATTTTACTATGAAAAGACAGTCCGGTTTTACCCTGATTGAATTAATGATTGTCGTTGCCGTAATTGGTGTAATTGCAATGGTGGGTTTTCCATTAATTGAAGGCTATAGCTGGAAAACGTATCGGCTTGATGAATGTAAAAATCAACTTTACGAGAGATCAATAGCGTTGGCTGCTCACAAGGATCGTACAGGTAGTTATACAGTAGACATGGCAGCTATTAATTATAGTGAGTTTTCTAGAGAAGACGATATTCCAAATTCTAAATATACATTTACCATTGCTCCTGGGACTACAAGCAATATATCAAATAGCTTTCTGTTAACTTGTGCAAGGACAGCAGCGAATAATGATACTGATTGTGGTGATCTGACTCTCGATAACTTTGGTAGAGAGGGTATGATTAATCCTACTGCATACCCGCGTACGGTTGAAGATTGCTGGCGTTAATTTTGCTGAAAAGATAGCTTTTGTACAGTTAAAGAGGTGTATCTACATACACCTCTTTTTTATATTTAGCGGAGTGCTTTAGGTAGCTGAAAGATAATGTTTTCTTTTGGTCCATTATCATTCGATAGACTTGCACCAAACCATGACTGTATTTGCTTGATGACTTCTTCTACCAGCAGCTCAGGTGCTGATGCGCCTGCGCTCAAACCAATTTTTGATTTGCCTTTAAACCATTCCTTTTGTAGTTCGCCGGCGTTGTCGACCAGGTAACCAGGTATAGAATTTTTAATCGCAAGTTCCTTTAGTCGATTAGAGTTTGAGCTGTTTGGTGAGCCGACAACAATAATCATGTCACAGTTTTGTGTCAGACTTTTAATGGCGTCCTGACGATTTTGAGTGGCATAGCAGATGTCATCTTTACGTGGACCAATGATCTCAGGGAATTTGGTTTTAAGTGCGTCAATGATATCCTGCGTGTCATCTACTGAAAGTGTGGTTTGAGTGACATAAGCTAATGGAAGTTCTGGGTTAACGGTAAGCTGTGCAACGTCATTCGTGTCTTCAACCAGTAGCATTTGTGCGTCACTGTTGATGAACTGCCCCATTGTGCCATCGACTTCAGGGTGTCCGGCATGACCTATTAAAACAACATTTGTAGCAGATTTTGCATAACGAGCAACTTCCATGTGTACTTTAGTAACTAGCGGACATGTCGCATCAAAAACCGTAAGTTTACGGTTCTTTGCTTCCTGTTGAATTGCTTGAGAGACACCGTGAGCACTGAAAATAACCGTAGAGTCGTCGGGTATTTCGCTTAACTCCTCAACAAAAATAGCACCCTTGTGTTTCAGGTTATCTACAACAAAGGTATTGTGTACCACTTCATGGCGTACATAAATTGGTGCGCCAAATAAGGTAAGCGCACGCTCAACAATTTCAATGGCGCGGTCGACGCCGGCACAAAATCCACGTGGGTTAGCGAGTTGAATTTCCATAGTTAAAGTATGTCAGTAATCTTTGCAGTGAATTTAATGATCCGGCCAGATAGTGGATGGCTGAAATCTACTAGAACTTCATCATTTTGTATGTCGACGATTGTGCCAAGAATTTCTGTGTCGTCAGGTCCGTCAAAAGCAATGACCTGGTCAATTTCAGGTGGCATGTCATCTGGAAAGTCTGATTTCGGCATGGTGTGTATATTGTTTTCATCGGGCATTCCAAAGGCAAGCTCAGGGCTTAAGGTGGCGCTAACGGTTTCGCCTGCCTGTTTATCAAGTAGTGCATCTTCCATGCCGCTAGTTAGGCTGCCATCACCAATCTGGAATTCAAAGGGCTCGTCATCAAAGTTGCTCTCAACTTCTGTGCCATCTTCAAGTTCGAGCTTGAAAAGTAACAGGAGTTTGCTGTCAGGATTAACTGTTTTCATGTGGGTTTTTTATCGTATCGTAAATAAGTAAAAAGGCACCGATGGTAATTGCAGAATCGGCTATATTGAATGCTGGCCAGTGATAGCTTCCATAGTAGACATCAATGAAATCAATTACGTAACCATAAATGGCGCGGTCAATCAGATTGCCAATCGCGCCACCTAGTATCAGGGCAAGTGCCGTGTATTGCAGGCGTTGATGTGGTTTAAGCTTGCGAAGCCAGAAGTAAATAAAAATACTTACAGCCGTAGTTAGTATAAGAAAAAACCAGCGTTGCCAGCCGCCAGCGTTCGCAAGAAAACTGAAGGCGGCACCTTTGTTATATAACAGAGTCAGATTAAACATGGGCATGATATCGACTGGCCGATGATATTGCAGTAGGTTATCGGCCAGTAGCTTACTGGCCTGGTCGAATATAACTACACATAGTGTAATCCACAACCATCGCTGTAGAGGTAACAATGTTTTATCAGGCATAGTGTCTTGTTTCACCTGAACCTTCAACATTGTCGACACAGCGTCCACACAATTCCGGATGATTGCTGTGCTGTCCGACGTCTTCTCTTAAGTGCCAGCAGCGAGTGCATTTCTGGTGTTCTGATTTGTTGACCTCAATCTGAATCGATTCACTATTATCGAGGGTAAACTTATGGGCGCTTTCGGGTGCCTCGTTAGCCGGGTGTACAGTCGCATAGGAAGTAATGAGTATAAAACGAAGCTCATCATCTAATGCATTTAGTGAAGCAAAAAGTTTTTCGCTGCAATAAAGTTTGACTTCCGCATCAAGAGAAGAGCCGATCTTGCCATCAACACGAATCTGTTCGAGCTGTTTGCTAACCAGGGTTCTGGTTTCCTGTACTTGAGACCAGAATTCAAAGTTCATGGTTTCGCTGTCGTCAAGGTCAAACAGATTCTTATACCAGGTTTCTAACAGGACGGAGTCGCCACGTGCCCCGGGGATCTGTTGCCAGATTTCATCGGCAGTAAAACTTAAGATAGGAGCCAGCCAACGAGTCATTGCTTCAATTATATGGTGAATGGCAGTTTGTGCAGAGCGACGAGCGATACTATCCTTGTGGGTTGTATACTGGCGGTCTTTAATAACATCTAGGTAGAAGCTGCCCATATCAACTGCACAGAAGTTATGTAGCTTTTGATAAATGATATGGAAGTTGTAATCAGTATAAGCCTTAACGATTTCGTTTTGTAAGTGATGAGTTTTAGCCACAGCCCAACGATCTAGTGCGAGCATTTCACTGGCTGGCAGTGCATCTGCCTCCGGGTCAAAGCCGTTAAGGTTGGCTAACAAAAAGCGAGAGGTGTTACGTATGCGGCGATAAGAGTCAGCCATACGTTTAAGGATTTCATCTGACACACTCATTTCTGCACTGTAGTCTGTCGCAGCTACCCAGAGTCGAAGAATGTCTGCACCAAGGGAATTAAATATTTTTTGTGGCTGGATGACATTGCCTAACGACTTCGACATTTTTTTACCATCAGCATCGACAGTAAATCCATGTGTCAGTACCGCTTTATAGGGGGCTGAATTTCGAACGGCGACAGATGTTAACAGTGAAGACTGGAACCAGCCACGGTGTTGGTCAGATCCTTCAAGATACAGGTCTGCAGGTACGGTTAATTCATCTCGTTTTTCCAGTACAGATACATGGGTGACACCAGAGTCAAACCACACGTCGAGAGTGTCTGTGACTTTGTCGTAGTTTTCCGCATCATCACCTAACAGGCTTGATGCATCCAGTGAAAACCAGGCGTCAATGCCGTCTTTTTCAATTAAGCTAGCTACGGATTCGATGAGCTCCTGTGTATTAGGGTGAAGCTCGCCTGTTTCTTTATGTACAAATAAAGTGATAGGTACACCCCAGGTGCGCTGTCTTGAAATACACCAGTCGGGACGTCCCTCGACCATGCCTTGAATTCGGGCTTTGCCCCATTCCGGCATCCACTGCGTATCATCAATGGCTTTCATTGCAAGGTCGCGTAAACCATTTTGTTTCATGCTGATAAACCACTGCGGAGTTGCACGGAAGATTATTGGTGTTTTATGGCGCCAGCAATGCGGGTAGCTATGTTTAAGTTTTTTATGCTTGAGCAGTGCGCTTTTTTCTTCAAGCACCTTGATGATTTCATCGTTTGCTTTATTTACATGCAGGCCGGCAAACAGTTCTGTATCAGGTAAGAAAACGCCGTTACTACCTACTGGGTTGTAAACCTCAATGCCATATTTATTGCCCACCGTGTAGTCATCCTGGCCATGTCCGGGGGCGGTGTGAACAGCACCGGTACCGGCGTCAGTAGTTACATGGTCGCCAAGAATGACAGGTACTTGTCGAGAATAAAACGGGTGTTGTAGTAGCTGGTTTTCCAATGCCTCGCCTTTGCATCGGCCGAGAATGGTAAATTTTTCCGCATCGTAACGTTGCAGTGCTACTTCATGTAAAGCATCGGCGAGTAGCAGGTTGATGTCGCCTATGGAGGTGTTGGTTTTTACCAGAACATATTCGAGTTCCGGGTGTAGTGAGACGGCCATATTAGCGGGTAGTGTCCAGGGTGTGGTCGTCCAGATAGCTACGGCCACTGGCAAATTATTATTTTCGACATTACAGGCGTTAAAGAATGCGTCGGCATCTATTGCTTTAAATGCTACGTCGATTGCTGGAGATGTTTTGTCTTCATATTCGACTTCGGCTTCCGCAAGTGCAGACCCGCAGTCAAGGCACCAGTGAACAGGTTTACTGCCTTTGTGTAAGTGGCCCTTGTCGATAATTTTACCCAGTGTGCGAACGATATTTGCTTCTACGTCATAGTTCATGGTGAGGTATGGGTTGTCCCAATCACCGAGAACACCCAGGCGAATAAAATCATCACGTTGTCCATTTACCTGAGTTTGTGCATAGTCACGGCATTTATCTCGAAACACGTGAGCATCAACTTTTTGACCCGGTTTACCGACTTTCTTTTCTACATTGAGTTCGATAGGTAAGCCGTGGCAATCCCAACCAGGAATGTAAGGCGCATCAAAACCATCCAGTGTACGGCTTTTAATAATGATATCTTTAAGTACTTTATTAACAGCGTGCCCAATATGGATATTGCCGTTTGCATATGGAGGGCCATCATGCAGAATGAATTTTTCACAGCCTTCACGTGCTTCGCGAATTTTCTGGTAAAGATTTTTTTCCTGCCATTGCTTGAGCATTGCGGGTTCGCGCTGTGCCAGATTGCCGCGCATTGGGAAATCAGTTGCAGGAAGATTAAGTGTGTCTTTATAGTCGGTCACTGTGAATTCACTCGGTTCAATTTTTTGAGGCAAAAAAAAGTTTTGCCTGTTGGCTGTCTTTTTCAATTTGAAGTTTTAATTCGTCGAAGGAATCAAAACGTTTTTCATCTCTAATCTTGTGTTTGAATTCGACACAGACCTGTTGCCCATAAAGGTCTGCATTAAAATCAAACAGATGTACTTCAAGTTGCAGGCTATGGCCGTCAACTGTAGGACGTTTGCCTATATTGGCTACGCCATTAACAGACAGGTTGTTCTCACCAGTCATGTGTACCGCATAAACGCCATTTACAGCGGTCGAATGGCGATGCAGCTTAATATTGGCAGTTGGAAAACCAATGGTTCGGCCTCGCTTGTCGCCATGGGCAATACGGCCACAAATCTGGTAAGGACGTCCCAGCATCTGTGTTGCCAGATCCAGTTTGTCATCAAGTAACGCTTGTCGAATGGCGGTGCTGCTAATTCGTTGTGATTCATGGCAGTGACTTGGCGAATTAAAAACTTCAAAGCCATATTTTTTACCGGCTTTATTAAGCATCTCAAAGTCACCGGTACGCTTTTTACCAAAACGGAAGTCATCACCAATCAGTAAGTATTTTACGCCTAGCTGCTTCACCAGTACCTCATCGATAAATTGCTCGGCACTAAGGCTGGCAAGGGATGAGTCAAATTTGCAGCACAGGAAGTATTCTATCTGTGCCTGAGCAACGGCACACCATTTTTCTCTCAGGCGGTACAACCTAGCAGGTGCAGTATCGTGATTAAAATATTCATTAGGCAGTGGTTCAAAGCTCATCATACAAGTGTGTAGCTGACGTTCATGTGCATCTTTTTTTAATCGATTGAGGATTTCAAGGTGGCCTAAATGGACGCCATCGAAATTACCGATCGTTAGTGCACATCCTCGATGTGACTCAGTCAGGTTGTGTAGTCCTCTAATGAGTTGCATTGATAAATCGTGATCCGCGCCAAAAGTGGAGAATTATACCTGATAAACCCCATGCTGTGGGTGTTTGCTAGACAGAAGTTGGTTGAAGTTTCAGGTGTCGGGGGCGCACCCCTAAAATTAACAGGCTGGCGATGTAAATAATTATCGCAATGACTACAAAGCCGAGCAATGTGGGTACCCGCTGTAATGCTTCCCAGCTATACCAGCTAGCGATGCCAGGGCTGGTCAAGGCCAGAAAGGCGCTCATAATGATGTTAGCGAGAATGATTTGAGCCCAGAGTTTCCCCCAGCCAGATCCGCATTGATATATACCCTGTGTCTTGAGTCCCCTATATAGCAGGAAAGCATTCATATACGCTGATGCAGAGGTCGCTAAAGCAAGGCCAATATGTGGGCCTTCATAGCTCATCCAGACGAGAGGGGCTACAAAAAGCACATTTAGGAACATGTTTGCAATCATGGCCTTAATGCCGATGCGAACAGGGGTTCTAGTATCCTGTCGAGCATAGTAGCCCGGTGCAAGCACCTTGATATAAATAAATGCTGGTAGTCCAAGTGAGTAGGCCATCAGGCTTAAAGCAGAAAGCTGGGTATCCTTCATTGAGAATTCGCCGTAGCCAAACAGGGTTGCAAGTAGCGGCCCTGATAACAGTAATAAACCTAGCGCGGCAGGCAGAGCAATCACGGAGGTTAGCTTAAGCGCCCAGTCCAGTGTCTCGCTAAACTGCTGTGCTGACTCTTGTGCGTGTTGTCTTGAAAGGCTGGGCAGTATCACGGTTGCCAGTGCGATGCCAAAAATCCCAAGTGGAAACTCCACCAGGCGATCAGAGTAGTAGAGCCATGAGACGCTACCAGCCACCAGGAATGAGGCGATAATGGTATCGAACAGTAGATTGATCTGTGCAACTGATGAGCCAATGATTGCTGGAATCATAAGGTTGCTGATTTTGCGTACACCCGGGTGTGAAGGTTTGAATTTTGGCGTGGGTAGCAATTTAAGCTTTAACAGGAAAGGGAACTGAAACAGTAGTTGTGCCAGACCAGCGGCGGCCACACCCCAGGCAAGCGCCATAATGGGTTGCTGGAAGTAATCAGCTCCCCATAAAGCAGCAGTTATCAGGCACAGGTTGAGCAGTACCGGCGTGAAGGCGGGTACTGCAAATTTGCCGAAACTATTGAGTATGCCGCCTGCAAATGCAGTCAGAGCGATAAAAAATATATAAGGGAAGGTAATTGCTAACAGTTCGGAAGTTAGCTGGAACCGGCTTTCATCGCTAAAACCAGGAGCGAAAACATAGACCAGTAATGGTGCTGCGAGTGAGCCGATGGCACTAAGAATGAGCAGGAAGCCGCCCAGTGTTCCTGCGACATGATTTAACAGATCTTTTAGCGCTTCATAGCTGTGTTTTTCTTTATATTCGGCAAAAACTGGAACGAAAGCTTGAGAGAATGCACCTTCGGCAAAAAGTCGGCGCATAAAGTTGGGGATTTTAAAGGCGACAAAAAAGGCATCGGTACCGCCGCTGGCACCAAAGGTATGGGCAAGTATGATATCACGTAGTAGCCCGAGAACACGCGAAAGCAGGGTCATCAGACCGACAATGGCCGTGGATTTAAGTAGCATGAGCCTGTAGATGGTGTCTCATTATAATTACAGGTGACATAGTCTAATCATCTAGGCCTTGCACAATTTGTTCGTAGACATAGGCGGTAATGATCAGTTTTTGTTCTTCTGTTAACTCAAGAAACTCTACGCCATATTTGTTATCTGCACTAGATGACTCATCCCGATCTTGCGGAGTGGATACGTTACGGATGGCGGCCTTAACACGCAGGTATTTTTTGATATTAGTGACTTCCAGTTCCATTGAAATGGTCACGGTATCTTCGGTGGTGCCTAGCTCTTCTCTTGACTGAAGTAATGCGCCAGTGGCGCTGGTATTGAGCATGGAGGCAGAAATGTTGTCATTAAGTGTTGTCCCTGATATCGAAACGCGAGTTTCTGTTTCTACGCGTCGTGAGCCGCGTACGGTTATGCACTCGACGTCTGAGGGGTGTCTCAGGTGAACATGGGGGTATGGCATGCTAAAAGACTTAATTACTGAGGACTCGAAGCCATAGACGTTGTTGCCCTGTAACATGCGTATAATGAATGGCTGGTTGTCTTTGAGGAAAGTCACTCTACCCTGATTACTGGGTGCAGTAATAATCAGGCTTTTACCTGGGTTGTGCCCTATAATGCGAGCGTTGAGTCGTTCGCGACCGTCTTCCGGGACAAACTGTAGTTGTACAGGGTCGCCCAGATTGACGCGGAAATCTTTTTTATCTGCCATGGCTTATTATTAGTTGTTATCAGCGTGTAGTCTACTTCATCTTACGGTGTTTTATAGATCTGAGTGGCAATTATTTACGTTGTGAGGCTATAGGGCTTGACAAAAGCCCTATAAACTGGAAAAATCTGCGCCCCTGTAAAACAGTTTTGAATTTTTTAGGAACCAATACATTGGCTAACTCACCACAAGCAAAAAAACGTGCCCGTCAGGCAGTTAAGCGTCGTGCCCGCAATGTCGGTATGGCATCTATGTACCGAACTTTTGTAAAGAAAGTGGTATACGCAATCGAAGCTGGTGATAAAGCCGCTGCAGAGGCTGCATACAAAGCAGCAGTGCCTGTAATCGACAGTGTTTGCAATAAAGGTCTGGTTCATGCGAACAAGGCTGCACGTCATAAGAGTCGTCTGAACTCTCGAATTCGTGCGATGGCATAAGCATCGGCCTGAATTATCAGTAATACCTGCTCTCGTATGTATTAGGGGGCATAAAAAAACCGGCTCGTGATTGTACGATGCCGGTTTTTTTATGCCTGAATTTTATCTGGTCGCTAAAAATCTTATATAAGTACCAGGTTGTCGCGGTGAATTAGCTCTGGTTCGTCGATATAGCCAAGTATCGATTCAATCTCTGAAGAGCTTTTCCCGCATATCTTGGCTGCTTCTATTGCGTTGTAGTTGACCAGGCCACGCGCTATCTCCTGGCCATTATCTGTCACGCAGGAAACCATCTCGCCTCGGATAAAATTGCCAGTTACCGATGTTACACCGACAGACAGCAGGCTTTTGCCCGATTCGGTAAGGACCTTGCTGGCACCTTGATCCAGCTTAAGCTGGCCACTGACCTTGAGGTGGCTGGCAAGCCACTGTTTTCTGGCGGCCATCGGCTCGGTGTCTGGGAGAAGTAAGGTGCCATACTCACTGGCTTTGGCAATTTCCAGCAGGGCGTCCGGGTTGCGGCCGCTGGTGATTAGTGTAGCGGTGCCAGAGCGTGCTGCACGCTGGGCAGCGCTCAACTTGGTACTCATGCCGCCACGGCCCAGTTTGCCACCGGTGCTGCCCGCCATTTTATGTAGTCTGGCATCGTTTGCCTGACCGCTACTTACTAGTTCAGCCTGTGGATTACTTCTAGGGTCTGCGGTGAATAACCCTTGTTGGTCAGTCAGAATAATGAGTGTATCTGCCTCAACTAGGTTTGCGACCAGTGCGGCCAGGGTGTCATTGTCGCCAAAGCGGATTTCATCCGTCGCTACCGTATCGTTTTCATTGATGATAGGGATAACCCCAAGGTCAAGCAATGAGCGCAAGGTGCTACGCGCATTAAGATAGCGACGACGGTCTGAAAGGTCGTCATGAGTGAGCAGGATTTGTGCGCTAAGAATGTCGTGGCGCTTAAAGTAGCTTTCGTAACACTGAACCAGTCCCATTTGCCCAACCGCGGCGGCTGCCTGTAGTTCGTGTAGTGCGTTAGGTCTTTCCTGCCAGTTGAGTCTGACCATGCCTTCGGCTACAGCGCCGGATGAGACTAGCAGAATTTCCTTGCCTTGTTGACGTAACAGGGAAATCTGCTCGGTCCAGCTCTGGATCGCAGTTGAATCAAGTCCCCGGCCATCTGCGGTAACCAGTGAACTGCCTATTTTAATAACCCAGCGGTTTGATTTAGCTAGCTGTTGACGCGTTTTCACGTTCCTTCTGCTCTTCCAGGTAATTCATTATGTCGTATACCAGCGCCTGGGTGCCGCTTTTCTGGGCTGCAGAAACGCGATAACTTGGCCCGGTCCAGTTCATGCGCTGAATGATGTCATCGCAGACAGTATCAGCCTCTTCATCCAGTAGCAGGTCGGTTTTGTTTAGTACCAGCCAGCGTGGTTCGTCAAGCATTTCGGGGTTGTATTTTTCTAATTCGCCCAGAATAACATTTGCGCTTTCTACTGGATCTGTCTGGTCAAATGGGGCGATGTCGATGACGTGCAGTAGTATACGGGTTCGGCTGAGGTGCTTAAGGAACTGAATGCCAAGCCCAGCACCTTCAGCGGCGCCTTCTATTAGTCCGGGAATATCAGCGATTACAAAGCTTCTCAGGCTGTCTACATCGACTACGCCGAGATTGGGGTGGAGTGTGGTGAAGGGGTAGTTGGCTACCTTGGGCTGGGCATGGGATACTGAGCGAATCAGTGTGGATTTGCCGGCGTTGGGAAGTCCCAGTAGGCCCACATCTGCAAGTACTTTCAGTTCCAGGCGCAGTTCGCGACGCTCACCAGCGGAGCCTTCTGTGCACTGTCGTGGTGTGCGGTTAACTGAGCTCTTGAAACGTGTATTGCCGAGACCGTGAAATCCGCCCTGTGCAACCAGCAGTTTTTGTCCGTGTTCAGTTACGTCGCCGATCAGTTCGCCAGTGTTTTCATCATAGACCAGTGTGCCATTAGGGACAGGAACAAACAGGTCTTCACCTTTTTTTCCAGTCATATTGCGGCCGGAGCCTTTCTGGCCCTGCTTGGCCGTGTAGGTGCGGATAGTGCGGAAATCCGCCAGTGTATTGAGGTCGTGGCTACCGACCAGATAAACGCTACCGCCATCACCGCCGTCGCCACCATCGGGGCCGCCGCGAGGGATGTATTTCTCGCGCCTGAAGCTAACCACGCCATTACCTCCGTCACCGGCAATAACCTTGATCTTGGTTTCATCTACAAAACGCATGGGTGCTAGCCTTTAATAATGTAATGTCGCAGTAATTTGATACTGCGGCGCTGGACGCGGTTGCGTGCCTAATTTACCAATTTTGTGGCGTTGTGTCTCGGTGAGTCGATTGGTTCAACAAAAAAAGCCCCGTCCGGAGACGAGGCTTTTTGAGTTCTCGCTAAAGCCGGAAGCTTTATGCAGCAACAACACTCACAGTCTTGCGGTTTTTAGGACCTTTGGTCTCAAATACCACTTGACCGTCTGCTTTCGCAAACAGCGTGTGATCGCGGCCGATGCCCACGTTGTTGCCTGGATGGAATTTAGTACCACGCTGGCGTACCAGAATGTTACCAGCCAGAACAGCCTGACCACCAAACATTTTAACGCCAAGGCGTTTACTTTCTGACTCGCGACCGTTACGCGTACTACCGGCGGCTTTTTTATGTGCCATTAGAGTATCCTCTTGTTAACAGGTGACTAGCCGTTGATGCCAGTTACTTCAATCTCAGTATAGTACTGACGATGACCTGTGCGTTTCTGATGATGTTTACGACGACGGAACTTCATGATCTCAACTTTCTTATGACGACCATGAGATTTGATAGTGGCAGTTACCTTGCCGCCGTCTACCATTGGGCTACCAATTTTCAGTTTGTCGCCATCAGCGATCATAAGAACCTGGTCTAGCTCAACAGTGTCACCCTCGTTTCCTTCAAGCTTTTCAACTTTCAGGTATTCACCCTGGGTAACTTTGTATTGTTTACCACCGGTTTTGACTACAGCGTACATACCGGACAACTCCCAATAAATTACGTACAAAAAATTCTGTTTTCGGAAAGGGCGGGAATTGTAGCGATTTACGGGCCTCGCTACAAGTGTTTATGCGCTTTGTTTCAGTATTTATTCGTGAAAACGACAAAAAAAGCGCTAATTGGGGTGTTCAACTTGTGACTTTATCAATCATACACCATAATTCGCAGCTTCTAATATAGCAAATGTACCCCTTGAAACATGCAAGTAGACTCAATAAAAGCACTGGTTGCCGACGATATGAAGGCCGTAGATGTGGTGATTCAGCAGCGACTCGCCTCAGATGTGGTGCTGGTCAATCAGCTCAGTCACTATATTGTAAATTCGGGCGGTAAGCGATTAAGACCGCTGTTGAGTTTGATGTCATCCAGGGCTTATGGTTATGAGGGAGAGCATCATCATACCCTGGCGGCAATTATTGAGTTTATCCACACGGCGACCTTGCTACATGATGATGTGGTGGATGAATCTGAGCTTCGCAGAGGTCGAGAGACTGCCAATGCGTTATTTGGTAATGCGGCGAGCGTACTGGTGGGGGATTTTCTCTATTCCCGAGCTTTCGAGATGATGGTAGATGTGGGCAGTATGAAAATCATGCAGATTCTCGCAGAAACCACCAATGTGATAGCCGAAGGCGAGGTCATGCAACTAATGAACTGCCATGATGCGGATACCACCGAGCAGCGCTATCTGGATGTAATTCATGCCAAAACCGCCAAGCTATTTGAGGCGGCAACCCGTCTGGGTGCCGTGCTCTGTCAGCGCCCTGAGGAAGAAGAGGTTGCCATGGCTTCATATGGTATGCACTTGGGGACGGCATTCCAGCTTATTGATGATGTACTTGATTACAGCTCCAATAGCGAAGAAATGGGCAAGAATGTAGGAGATGATCTGGCAGAAGGTAAGCCTACCCTGCCACTTATCTATGCCATGCGTAATGGCACGCCGGAACAGTCAGCGATTGTGAGAAAAGCTATCGAGGAAGGTGGTCTGCAATACCTGGATGAAGTTATGGAAGCAATCCGCCAGACTGGGGCGATTGAGTACACAGAGAAAACCGCGAAAAATGAAGCGGAACTGGCCATTTCTCAATTGAGTCATTTGCCGGAATCGGACTATCGGCAGGCGCTTGAAGATCTGGCACGTTATTCGGTTGATCGTTCGTTCTAGTTCAAGTTTTTAGAATTAGAAGCTCAGGCTTTGATAACGAGATATTTTAAGTTCAGGGCTCCAGTGATGCTCACTAAGTCCTGCTTTACGTTTCAGGTTTTTCAGAAAATTTTCCGGCTCCGGTAACTGTTCCCAGACTGAGGGTAGAAAAGTGCCCTTGTGATAGTCATCTTCCAGAATTAAGCCATCTACCCCGGGCTTTAGTTGTTTTAGCAGATCCGCCTCGTCAGTAAATGACATTGGTTCAGCTTGCGTAAGAATTGAAATGTGGATATCAAGCAGTGGCGCTTCACTCTCACTGACTGGCGCAAAGCGCGGGTCCTTGAATGCAGCATCATAAGCATGCTGAGCGACGTCTGTTACTAAGGGTTGGTAGGCCTGCAAGGTTCCAATACAGCCACGCAGTTGATGGTCGAGATTGAGGGTAACAAAGCTGGCGGCATCTGCCTGCAATATCTCGGCAAACTCTTCAGGATTAACGGCTAATGGCTGATTGTACAGTAGGCCATGCTGTATCGACTGGCGCGCAATATTTTTAAGCGTGTGTTTGTCCTGCTCGCTGAGGTTAGTGGACTGCATAAGCGCCATACCCAACAACCCTGTCTTTGCTGCCAGCAGTGTCACCGGAGTTACGCAAATCAAGTGTATTGATAGATAAATTTTTCTTTATGGCTAAAGTGAGTAAGCCGTTTAAAGGGTTGCGACCGCAGGCATTATCATAGTGTATCTGTTCGGGGTGAAGCTGCTCGATTGCAGTGGAGGTTTGTCTATCTATTTTCTGAGCAATTTCGTAGTGGTTGTAGTGGCTTAGATCGGTGCTGATCACCACAAGGGTATCATCCCTGTTCCAGACTGTTTCCAGTAGTTCGGCAACAGCTTCTGCTGGGCACTCGCCAACCACCAGTGGAATGAGCTGGAAGTCGTGCAGAATGGATTGCAAAAATGGCAGCTGGACTTCAAGTGAATGTTCCTGTTGATGGGCTTCGTAGCTTGGCGTGACAAAAGGGAGTGATTCAAATTGCTGACAAAGCTGGGTGTTGATTTTAATGGTGCCTAATGGTGTTTCAAAATAATCAGCATCCGGAGTCGCGATGCCTCTGAGGGGGACGCGATGTGAGGGGCCTAACAAGACAACTTGCTTAATCTTATCTGCAACCGGCAGGATCTGTTTATATGCGCTGGCGGCGATTGGGCCAGAGTATATATAACCGGCGTGAGGTGCAATAATCGCCAGAGGTGGCGTGTCCTGTGGTTCAGGTGCTTGTTGTAGGTAGTTCTGGATGCTGGCTTTTAATTCCGATGGGCTGTCTGGATAAAACAGGCCCGCTACGGCAGCAGGACGTATGCGATTATGTGTATGTGACATAGCCTTAATCCCGATGTGGAGTACTATAGTTATATCATAGACTTTGTTGTGAAACACGGGGAGGTTGATGATGGATAAGCATACTGTCAGTACAAAATACTGGCATAAACTGGACGATGGCCGAATACAGTGTGATCTGTGTCCTCGCTACTGTAAATTGAAAGAGGGGCAGCGAGGCCTGTGTTTTGTGCGAGCCAACCAGGAAGAGCAGATCGTGATGACGTCCTATGGTCGGTCTAGCGGCTTTTGCATCGACCCCATTGAAAAGAAACCGCTGAATCACTTTCTACCGGGAACGCCGGTGCTTTCTTTTGGAACAGCGGGCTGTAATCTGGCGTGTAAATTTTGCCAGAACTGGGATATGAGTAAGTCTCGTGAAATGGACACACTTGCTTCACAAGCAAGCCCGCAGACAATCGCGAAAACCGCGCTTCAGCATAATTGCAGAAGTGTGGCCTATACCTATAACGATCCGGTGATATTTCACGAATATGCGTTAGATGTGGCCGTTGCCTGTCATGAGGAAGGGATCAAGTCAGTTGCGGTGACCGCAGGCTATATCTGTGAGGAGCCAAGAATTGAGTTTTTTAATGCGATCGATGCCGCGAACGTCGATTTAAAGGCGTTTACTGAAGACTTTTACTTCAAGTTGACTGGCGGGCACTTACAGCCTGTACTGGACACCCTGGTTTATCTGAAGCATCACACCAGTGTCTGGTTTGAGATCACCACGCTACTGATTCCGGGCAAAAATGACAGTGATAATGAATTACACGAGATGAGTGAGTGGATTATGGAAAATCTTGGGCCGGATGTGCCGCTGCATTTTACCGCCTTCCATCCTGACTGGAAGATGACAGATATTGAGCCGACACCTTCATCTACTCTTACCAGGGCAAGAAATATCGCAATGAAATCAGGCTTGCGCTATGTGTATACAGGAAATGTGCATGATGCTGAAGGAAGTAGCAGCTACTGTCATAGTTGTGGGCATTTGCTGATAGAGAGAGACTGGTATCAGCTGGGTCGCTGGGGGCTTGATAAGAATGGCTGTTGTGAAGCCTGTGGAAGTGAGTTTCCCGGTCTCATTGAGGCTAAGCACGGTAACTGGGGTGCGCGGCGAGAACCGTTATTTATCAATGATAATTCGGCGTAAATAGGTTATTCTTAGGGTAGATCAAATTAACATGTGCTATATGACCTGAAGACCGCTCAGTTCTCACTGAAAAAAGCGGTCTTTACTTCGTGGAGCATCAAAAATTGGGATATTGAGGCCGGTTTGAGCAAAGGTACACTGTATATAATTTCCGCCCCCTCAGGTGCGGGTAAAACCAGCCTGGTGAAGGAGCTTGTTTTAAGCGATCCACAGGTTGTGGTTTCTGTCTCTCACACGACACGCGACATGCGACCCGGTGAGCAGCATGGTGTTGATTATTATTTCATTGAAAAAGAAGCTTTTCTAGAAATGTCGAGTAGCAGTGCTTTTCTGGAGCATGCACAGGTTTTTGACAACTATTACGGGACTTCTCAGCAACATGTTGAGCAGCAGTTACTAAAAGGCCTGGATGTGATTCTTGAGATAGACTGGCAGGGTGCCAGGCAAGTGCGTAAGCAATTTCCGGATTCTCAGTCAATTTTCATTCTGCCACCATCACTAGAGGCATTGCAGGAGCGCCTGCAAAATCGTGGTCAGGATGATGAGTCTGTGATTAAGCGTCGCATGCGGGATGCGGTGAATGAAATGTCTCACTATGCGGAGTTTGACTACCTGATTGTCAACGATGTATTTGAAACGGCACTGGATGAATTACGCTGCATTTTTGTGGCTAATCGATTACGTCAGCTACAACAGGAACGTAAAATCGAAACAAAATTAATTGAATTATTGAAATAACATAGAGGTAAGATAAATGGCACGTTTAACAGTTGAAGATTGTTTGCCAAATGTAGACAACCGTTTCCATCTGGTGCTGGTTGCATCAAAGCGAGCGCGTCAGATTGCAATGGGTTCAGATCCACTGGTCAGCATCGATAATGATAAGCCTACAGTGCTAGCATTGCGCGAGATCTCTGAGGGTCTGGTTGGTCCAGAAATTCTTGATCAGAAATCTGAAGAATTAAACATGATGCCGGCCGCGATTTCTCAGGAAGAAATTAGTCAGGAAATGTAAGTAATTTATCTACTTTGACAGGTAATCAAATGGCCATAAGTCCTGATCAGTCCCCTATCGATGTTAAGGATTTATATGGGGATCCTTCCAGGTTTCTAATATCTGATCTTTGCCGTATTGTCGAAGACTATATGAGCGAAGATCAGGTGAAAGAAGTTTATCAGGCTTACCTGTTCGGCGCGCAGGCGCATGAAGGGCAGTATCGAAAAACCGGTGAACCCTATATTTATCACCCTATATCTGTGGCAAGAATCCTCGCTGAAATGCATATGGATTCAAGAAGTATTTGCGCTGCTATCCTGCATGATGTCATTGAAGATACACCTGTTACCAAAGAAGAAGTTAAAGAAAAGTTTGGTGATGATGTTGCAGAGCTTGTTGATGGAGTAAGCAAGCTTACCGAATTTAAATTTAAAAACAAAAAAGAACAGCAGGCCATTAATATTCAAAAAGTATTAATGGCAATGGCCAAAGATATTCGTGTCATACTGATCAAGCTTGCCGATCGACTGCATAATATGCGTACGCTCGGTGTTATGCGGCCAGATAAAAAACGCCGAATAGCAAAGGAAACGCTAGAAATATATGTTCCCCTGGCAAGACGTCTGGGTATCAATACCTTGAGGCTCGAACTTGAGGATCTTGGGTTTCGAGCGATGAACCCCATGCGTTATCGTATACTGGAGCATGCAATGCTTCAGGAAGCGGGTCACCGTAAGGAAATCATTCAAAAAATTCATAATGCGTTGACTTCGCGACTGGCTGATCTGAGCATTGATGCGAAAATAAATGCACGTAAAAAACACCCTTACAGCCTGTATAAAAAAATGCGCAACAAAAATCTCGCCTACCGTAATATCTTTGATGTTTATGGTATGCGGGTCATCGTTGATTCGGTCGATGAGTGTTATCGTGTGTTAGGTGCGGTGCATAATCTTTTTAAACCGATACCCGGAAAGTTTAAAGACTATATTGCTATTCCGAAAGAGAATGGTTACCAGTCATTGCATACGATTCTTTTTGGCCCACATGCTATTCCACTAGAGGTTCAGATTAGAACCATTGAAATGGATAATTTTGCTGAAACAGGCATAGCCGCTCACTGGCTATACAAAGAAACCAGTGGGGGTGACGCGATTGATGTCGGTAGTAGAACCCGTGAATGGTTAACCGGGTTATTGGAAATGCAGCAGTCAGCTGGCGACTCAGTTGAGTTTCTGGAGAATGTTAAGGTTGATCTGTTTCCAGATGAGCTTTATGTATACACGCCGCTTGGTGATATTGTTAAGTTACCAAAGAATTCAACACCAATTGATTTTGCGTATTCAGTACACACAGATGTTGGTCATACCTGTGTTGCCTGTAAGGTAGATCATCGCTTTTCGCCACTGGATACACCGCTTTATAGTGGGCAAACTGTAGAAGTGGTTACATCTGCTGGCGCGCATCCAAACCCCGGCTGGCTTGAGTTTGTAGTAACGGCAAAAGCCAGAAGTAATATTCGTAATTACCTGAAGAGTACACGAACAGAAGAAGCGGTAGTTCAGGGCCGTCGAATGCTGTCACGTGTATTGCTGGATAAAAACATTACCCTCGAAGAAGTGTTGCCAGAAGTTTATGAGCCACTATTGAAAGAGTATGGTTTTGCATCACTTAATCAACTGCTGGAAGATATCGGTATGGGGAATCGTCCAGCGAGTCTGGTAATGCGCCGTTTATTCCCGATTGATGAGAGTGAAAGTGATGATTCAAAATCAGAATTGTCATCGGGCAAACCCGCATTAGCTATTCAGGGTACGGAAGGTATGGTGGTTTCGTACGCAAAATGTTGCCATCCAATTCCTGGTGACCAGATTGTTGGCAAGCTAAGTAAGGGGCGAGGTCTGGTTATTCATCAGGCAAGCTGCAAAAATATTGCCAATGAACGTCTGCAAAATGACAGTATGGTAGATGTTAAATGGGCCGAAGATCCGATAGGTGAATATACCTGTCAGTTAGGTTTATATGTGCAAAATGAAAGAGGTGTGCTGGCTAGATTGGCAACAATAATTTCAGATGAAGCAGCTAATATTGAGCATGTCGAAGTTGCAGATAAAGATGGTCTTTCTACAAATATCACCTTTATAATTGCTGTTAAAGGGCGTGATCATCTTGCGCAAATTATGCGTCGTCTAAGGCGTGTGCGCTCTGTGATGCGTATATATAGAATTCAATAAATCCAGGCTTGAACATTCATATGAAGAAAGAAATAATCTCAACAGAGAAGGCACCTAAAGCCATTGGCACCTATTCACAGGCAGTTAAAGTTAATAACACTGTTTATTTGTCTGGGCAGATCCCGCTGGTTCCAGAAACTATGGAAATGATTGATGGTTCAGTAGAAGAGCAAATTCATCAGGTTTTTAAAAATCTGCAGGCAGTTATAGACGCGGCAGGTGGTGGCTTTGAAAATATAGTGAAATTAAATATATTTCTGACTGATCTGAGTAATTTTGCAACGGTTAATCAGGTAATGTCTCAGTATTTTGAAGAGCCATATCCAGCAAGAGCGGCGATTGGAGTAAAAGAATTACCCAAGGGAGCGGCTGTTGAAATGGATGGAGTATTGGAGCTTTAATCCAGTACCGGGCTCTCAGGGGTGGCTAAACAGTTAATTCATTCTGATAGTTTATCCTGCTTGAAAGGTGTTGGCCCGAAACTGGTCGATCGCCTTTCGCGTCTTGGTTTATATACAATCCAGGATGTTCTTTTTCATCTTCCCTATCGTTATGAAGACCGAACACGAATTGTTCCCTTAGGGGCATTACGACATGGACAGTCATCATTGGTTGAAGGGGAGATTGATCACGCTGAAGTTGCGTTTACCCGGAAAGGAAAACGACGACGCATGCTGCTAGTGCATCTTTCTGATGGTACGGGCAGTTTGCTACTGCGCTTTTTCTATTTTAATAAGAGTCAGCAGTCAATGCTTGTTCCAGGCGTGCGCTTACGTTGTTTTGGTGATGTGCGGTTTGGGGCGGCGAGCCTTGAAATTGTGCACCCGGAATATAATATTATTAATAGGTCGGAGAGTGGTCATGGTTTTGAAAAAAAACTAACACCCATTTATCCTTTGACTGATGGTGTTAGTCAGTTGTTATTAAGGAAGTTATCAGAACAATGTCTAGACCTGTTAAAAACAGATCGTGTTCTGACGGATTATTTGCAGGGTCATCATTTAGAAAATCCCTTTGGCATATCAGATGCTATAAGTTATGTGCACCGGCCTCCCGTTAATGCCGATTTAAATCAGTTGTTTGAAACCAAGCATATAGCGCAAATTAGGCTTATAAAAGAAGAATTACTTGCCCAGCACTTAAGTTTGCAGATGATACGAAATAAAACCCGTAAACATCAAGCTGCCGTTCTTGAAAGTTCAAATCATCTGGTATATCAATTTATAAAATCCCTTCCATTTGATTTAACTACAGCGCAGCAAAAAGTTAGTCAGTCAGTAATGCAGGACCTTGAGTCAGGTGTTCCGATGATGAGGTTGGTTCAGGGAGATGTCGGCTCAGGAAAAACTGTCGTGGCGGCGATGGCCTGTTTAAAGGCTATAGAATGTGAAAAGCAGGCGGCGCTTATGGCGCCAACCGAGATATTAGCGGAACAGCATTATGCCAATTTCAAAAAATGGTTTGAACCATTAGGTATCAAGGTTGGCTGGTTATCAGGTCAATTAAAAGGTAAAAAAAGACAGCAGGTGCTATCGCAGATCGAGAGTGGTGAAATACAGGTTGTAATAGGAACCCATGCGCTGTTTCAGGATGAAGTGATATATCATAATCTGGTGTTGAGCATTACAGATGAGCAGCACCGATTTGGAGTACAGCAACGCATGTCACTAGCTGCAAAATCTCGAAACTCTGAGACAGAAAAGCAGTTATCACATCAGTTGATAATGACAGCGACTCCCATTCCTAGAAGTTTGGCGATGACAGCCTATGCTGATCTTGATTATTCAGTAATTGACGAGTTGCCACCTGGCAGAAAGCCGGTAACAACGGTGGTTATTCCGCAAGAGCGACGACAGGAAGTTTTGTCGCGTATTGATAGTGCCTGTGCAGATGGCAAACAGGTCTACTGGGTGTGCACACTGGTTGAGGAGTCTGAGTCCTTACAATGTCAGGCCGCTGAAGAGACGGCAACTGTTCTGGCGAATAGTTTACCTCATGTAAATGTAGGGCTCGTGCATGGCCGAATGAAAGCGCATGATAAAGATCAGGTGATGCAGCAATTTAAGCAGGGTGAGCTACAGTTATTAGTTGCTACGACGGTAATTGAAGTTGGGGTTGATGTGCCCAATGCCAGCCTGATGGTTATAGAAAATGCAGAACGACTGGGTTTATCTCAGCTACATCAGCTTAGAGGGCGTGTAGGGCGAGGAGATGAAGCAAGTCATTGCGTATTGATGTTTAAAAGCCCGTTAAGTGGCCTGGCTAAAGAACGCCTGGGAATAATGCGTAAAACCAATTGTGGTTTTGAAATTGCCAGAAAAGACTTGCAACTAAGGGGGCCTGGAGAGGTGCTGGGGACCAGGCAAACAGGTTTGATGCGTTTAAAAATTGCGGATATTGTGCGAGATGAATATTTACTCGATGAGGTCAAAGAATTGGCGCAGAGAATAATGGAGCAGTCTCCAGAAAATATCCAGCCATTGCTGGATCGCTGGATAGGGCGTTCTCAAGAATATCTTAATGTGGGATAGCTGCAGGAATAACTAAGAAAAAACAGTCAATTAAGTCTAATATTAAGCATTAGGTGGTAATAGAGAAGTACTTTTAAATCGCAGTTACACAGATAAAAATAATTTAGGAAAACTGATTACAAAAGCTTATGCTGGGACTTATTGATAACAAAGCTAATACTGAGAATAGTGTTCACCATGAACAGATCTGGCGTGAGCAGGTTAAGCGGGTCGAGCTGAATGCATATTTGTCGAATATTATTAGCCTGGTACTAGCAATAATAACGTCATTTCTGCTTGCAGGAAGTGTCTCTGGAAGTTTGCTGACTGGTTGGTTGGTGTTTATGCTGGTGGTATCGGCAGCTCGCATGGCGATGACAATGATCAAGAAGCGAAACGCGTCAGTTGAGCTTGAGTATGATCTATTTGGGCCCTGGTCGATAGTCGCTATTGTGTTGACAGCCGCTGGTTGGGGCGTCAGTGGTTTTCTTTTGTTTCCAGCTGAATATCCAGTGCAACAACTGGTCATTGGCTTTGTGCTGGCAGGGATAGTGTCAGCTGGTGCTACAGTAATGGCACCAGTGCTTAAGTTGTTTTATACCTATCTCGTGATTGTCGTTACACCGTTAAGCGCTAAATTATTTCTAATGGGAGGCGAGTTTACGCCATTGGCTTTTATGGTTCTTGGCTATCTGGTAGTGATGCTAATGATCGGCCTGCGGATGCATAAGAATATATTGTCAGCGCTTGAATTACGATTTCATAATGAATCACTGATAAAGTTTATGAGTCAGGCGAGAAATGAATCTGAAGATCTGAATGAAGAGCTGGAAGCGGGAATTGAACAACGTAAACGTGTAGAGAAAGAATTACAAAAGGCTAAAGAGGCGGCTGAGGCAGCAAGTAAAACTAAGAGCGAATTTCTGGCAAATATGAGTCATGAAATTAGAACGCCTATGAATGGAATTCTGGGTACCTTGCAATTGTTGCAGGGGTCAGATATGAGTGAAAGCCAGAAGGAATATGTATCAATTGCTTATCGTTCTGGAGAGTCATTGTTGTCATTGCTAAACGATATTCTAGATTTTTCAAAGATTGAAGCTGGTAAACTGGAGCTGGAATATATTCCTTTCGATGTGAAATCACTGGTTAAAGAGATACTGGTGCTGCTACAACAGAAAGCAGAAGAACGAAAAGTTGAGCTGGTATCTGAGCTAGATGAAAAAATTCCAACGCATATATTAGGTGACTCAGTACGAATACGTCAGATATTGGGAAACCTGCTAACCAATGCGATTAAGTTTACAGAAGATGGGAAGGTAACAGTACGAGTCAGTGTGTTAGAGGAAGATGAAAAGGTTACGCGATTAAAATTTGAAATTATTGATACAGGGATAGGTATTCCGCAGGAGGCGCAAAGAAAGTTATTTAATTCATTTACCCAGGCTGATGGTTCAACCACACGTAAATATGGTGGTACAGGTCTTGGTCTCGCTATTGTTCGTCAATTAGTGACAATGATGCGCGGGCGGCTCGGTGTTGAAAGTGAGGCGGGTAAAGGTGCTACTTTCTGGGCTGAAATTGCATTCCAAATTGTTGACGAGGATAAAGTAAATGTTATTCAAGATGAAAAGGCGCCAGAAGAAATCTTGAGTTTGCAGGGAAAGGCATTGTTGGTTGAAGATAATCCAGTGAACCAGGTTGTAGCCAAAAAAATGCTGGAGAAGGTTGGGTTGAGTTATGAGGTGGCAAACAATGGCGAGGAAGCGATTAAAAAGCTTACTACAGAGCATGACTTTGATGTTGTGTTAATGGACTGTCAGATGCCGGTTATGGATGGTTATGAAGCGACTCAAAAACTGAGAGATTATGAAAACGAGCAGCAGCGACAGCGCATGCCTGTGATAGCAATGACAGCCAATGCAATGGAAGGTGATAAAGATAAGTGTCTTGCTGCAGGAATGGATGATTATGTAGCAAAGCCGGTAAAACAGCAGTCGCTAAAAGAAACCCTGGCAAAATATTTAGAGGCTGGCAATACTGATTAGCATTTGAAAAGTCAGGCTTTTTATCTAAGCTGCTGATGTGTTTCGATATCAAAAATTGGAGTGGCAGATTTTATCTGCCCCGTTTTTCCAGCCAAATACATATCTACCTCATTCATAAAATATATGCGTGCTTCTAATATGTTTTTTGCAGGTTGTGCACCGGCCGGGTTGGCGCTGGTAGAAACGATGGGCCCTTTCAGATAATTGCATATCGACCTGACGACGGGGTGTTGTGTAACACGAATAGCCACTTTATGATGATCACCGCATATCCATCTTGGGGAAAGTGACGATTTTCGAACCAGCCAGGTAACGGGTGTGGTTTGTTGTAAAATTTTCTCACGTTCATTATTTTCTAACTGGCAGAATGGTTCCAGTTGATTTAGGCTTGCGGCGATGAGTATCATGCCTTTTTCTATGGGTCTATTTTTGAGTTCCAGAATGCGCATGGTTGCGCTTTCATTAAGCGGGTCGCAACCTAGCCCATAAACCGATTCGGTTGGATAGGCTATAACACCAGAATGACTAATGATATGTGAACATAGTCTTAGCTGAAAGTTTGAAGGCTGAGAGTGTTGTGAATTTGCCATAACCATGAGTTAAGTAATAGGTGTAAATAGCAGAATATTTAAACTCGATTGCTAGTCAGTCTTCTTTTTACTAGCGGCCTTTTTCTTAACGGTTTTCTTTTTAGCTGCTTTTTTCTTTACCGTTTTCTTCTTCGTTGTTTTTTTCTTTGTGACTTTCTTTTTAGGCGCAGCCTTTTTCTTGGCAGCGGCTTTCTTTTTCTTTTTGCCTTTGCGTTCTGGTGCTTCGGCAATGAGCTTTTCGCACTCTTCTAATGTGAGGCTTGCAGGCTCGCGGTCCTTGGGTATTTTGGCGTTTTTATTGCCGTCGGTAATATAGGGGCCGTATCTGCCATTGAGAACCTGGATTTCAGAGTCATCAAACGTTTTAATGTATTTATTGGCTTCAAAGATTTTTTTCTCGTTGACCAGTACCATCGCCTGTTCAAAGGTAATGTTGTATGGGTCTATTCCCTGGTCCTGAAATTCTTTTCGTATTGAAACAAAGAATTTACCGAATTTAACATAGGGCCCAAAACGGCCAACATTTGTTGTGACTTCTTCATCTTCTTCTGTGTAGCCAAGGCTGCGAGGCAAAACAAACAGCTCGTAGACATTATCCATGGTAATGTCTGCCATTTTCTGTCCCGGCTTGAGGCTGGCAAAACGAGGCTTTTCTTCGTCATCCTTGTCACCAATCTGAGCAAATGGTCCATATGGCCCCATGCGGACAGTGATCGGTTTGCCGGATTCTTTATCGACGCCCACTTCACGACTTTGTGCCACATCTGCGCGACTGACGTTCTCATCAATGTCATGAACTTTATTAATGAAAGGATCCCAGAAGGTTTTCATTAAAGGGATCCAGTCTTCTTCACCACGGGAGATGGCATCCAGTTCATCTTCCATTTTTGCAGTGAAATCGTAGTCGACATAGTCGGTGAAATACTGCGTCAGGAATGAGTTAACGATGCGGCCCATATCTGTCGGAGTAAAACGACGGTTTTCAATTTCTACATACTCACGATTCTGAAGCGTTGAAATGATACTGGCATAAGTTGATGGGCGACCAATGCCATATTCTTCAAGTGCTTTAACCAGGCTGGCCTCTGTAAATCTTGGTGGCGGCTCAGTGAAGTGCTGGTCGGTACGAATTTCAAGTAACTTAAGTATTTCGCCCTGTTCAAGAGGTGGCAGGATTTTCTCATCACCATCTTTATCGGAGCTGTCATCCTGGTCTTCCATATAAACAGACATAAAGCCTGGATGTTTGATGGTAGAGCCATTTGCACGGAACTGGTTTCCTTCACCACACTGGAGGTCAACGGCAACTGTATCCATGGTTGCATGAATCATCTGGCATGCAACAGTGCGTTTCCAGATGAGTTCATAGAGCTTGTACTGGTCAGGAGTTAGATGACTTTTTATTTCATCGGGTAGGTGCATCGCTGATGTAGGGCGAATGGCTTCGTGTGCTTCCTGTGCATTTTTTGATTTGTTTTTAAATACACGTGCTTCTTCAGGCAGGTTGTCTTTGCCATAGCGCTGTTCAATTAATTCACGTAATTCAGTAAGTGCGTCTTGGGATAGCATCAATGAGTCGGTACGCATATAGGTGATAAGACCGACAGTTTCACCACCGATATCGATACCTTCATAAAGCTGTTGTGCTGTACGCATTGTGCGTTGTGCGGAGAAGCGTAATTTTCTGGATGCTTCCTGTTGAAGCGTAGAGGTTGTAAACGGTGCCGAAGGATTTCGTTTGCGTTGTTTCTTTTCGATTTTTGCAACAGTTAATTGGCCATTTGCGGAACTATCTAAATGCTGTTTTGCCTGACTGGCTGAATCAGTATTGTTAATCGTAAACTGTTCAACTTTTTCATTCTTATAGAGGCGAAGCTTACTGGTAATATTTTTGCCATTTTTTTCGCTGTCAGCCTCTATGGTCCAGTATTCTTGAGGAATAAAGGCTTCAATTTCTTCTTCGCGGCTGACGATCATGCGCAAGGCAGGGCTTTGTACGCGGCCAGCTGAAAGGCCTCTTTGAACTTTTTTCCACAGTAAAGGTGACAGGTTAAAGCCAACCAGGTAATCCAGGGCGCGTCGAGCCTGCTGTGCGTTTACCATCGACATGGAAAGCTCGCGTGGTGAATCTACCGCTTCTCTTAGAGCACGTTTAGTGATTTCATTAAATGCAATACGGTGAACCTGTTTGTCTTCGAGTGAGCCGTCCTGTTTCAGCAGGTCGTAAAGGTGCCATGAAATGGCTTCTCCTTCGCGGTCAAGGTCGGTCGCGAGATACAGGGTGTCTGCTTTTTTTAGTGCTTTTCTGATCGCATCAACATGCTTCTCATTTTTTTCAATGAGTTCATATTTCATGCTGAAATTATCGTCAGGGTCTATCGCGCCAGTTTTAGGGATGAGGTCGCGTACGTGTCCGTAAGACGCGAGAACGTTAAAGCCCTTACCAAGATATTTTTTGATTGTTTTGGCTTTGGCGGGTGACTCAACTATTAGCAGGCTGTTACTCATGGGGGTTTTTATTATGTACTCGTTAGTGTAAGGAGCAATTACTGCATATAGCTCAAATCAGATTCAAATACCAAGTTTTCCATCCAGGCATATGCATTTTCCTCACCTGGCTGACTATATAATACAATCATAACAATCCATTTAAGCTGTTCTAATTCAAGTTCTACATCGAGTGCAATGACGCGATCCAGAATAATTTCACGGCTAGTCGCCGAAATTACCTGTTTCTGTTCAAGCTGCATTAGAAAGCTGATGCTTTCATTATCGAGCAGCATTTTTTCAAGCTCGCTATAAACACGAATAGAGGCGATGTTAGTGAGTTCCGGAAGCTGACCCTCACTATCGAGTTGTTTATGGTGTAACTCGGCAAGTGCTTCTAGCCAGTCAAAAGCCAACAGGATTTCATGTTGTGGAAAGCCCATGTCCTCAAGGCGATCAAACATGTGTTCATGCTCTGAAAAAATTGGGTATTCCTCTGTGATAATGTTCTCAAACAGGTACATCAACACATCAACAACGTTTTGTTTCATATAAATCTCTTAGTTCGCCTGAGGCCTAGCCTGCAGTGCGAGAATATAGCCCATTTTGTGATACTACCTGCCCCTGAAGCTCTAATATAAGTAGCATGGAGGCGATTTCAGCTGCACCCAGATTACTGCGTTCTACCAGTTCGTCAACACTTATGGGTTCAAACTCCATGTGTTTTAACAGAAGAAGGTAGGTTGGATCAAGTTCTTCAGAGATATCTGTCTCATTAGATGTGCAGGCTTCAGGGGCGCTAGTATGGCGAATCGGAGCAGAATTTACCAGTGGTAACAGCTCTTCGAGGATATCTTGTGCACTTTCGACCAGCTTGGCGCCTGACTTTATTAACTGATGGCAGCCTCGTGATAGGGGATTATGTATAGAACCGGGAATGGCAAATACTTCCTTGCCCTGCTCCATGGCATGCCGACTGGTAATCAATGAGCCGCTTTTTAATGCGGCCTCTATCACCAGTGTTCCCTGGCTCAGCCCGCTAATAATTCGGTTGCGACGGGGAAACAGGTACTTATGAGGCTCTGTGCCAACGGCGGATTCGCTGATAATACAGCCATCACCTGCGATGGCAGCGGCAAGCTGGGTATTGCTCCTGGGATAAATGCTGTGTAGTCCGTTGGCGACCACGGCTATGCTGCCTGCAATACCCTCCAGGGCGCCTTTGTGACTTGCTGCATCAATGCCGTGCGCCAGTCCTGAGGTGATGGTAATGCCTGAATTAGACAGGTGGCGGGCGAAATCCACTGCCGTCTGCAAACCTGCTTTAGTGGCATTTCGGCTACCGACCATGGCTAGCTGGGGTTGTTTGAGGTAATCGATGTCACCTATATGGAATAACGCAAAAGGCGGTTCGCTTAATGCCAGTAGTGGGGCCGGGTACGCCTCATCATCGAAAAACAGAATGCCGTGGTTGGTTTTCGTCAGCCAGGCCATGTCTCTTGAAACTTCTTCAGTAGGCTGTTGTAGTTTCTCTATTTGGTTCGGCTTGAGGCCCGAACCTTCCAGTAGCGATCCGCGAGCATTAAAGATGGCTTCAGCTGAAGTAAACTGCTGGCTGAGAGCGATCATTGTCGATGGTGACAGGCCGCTGCGTATCAGGCGTAGGCGCGATTCGAGCTCGGCCTCTGTTCGAGATTCCATAGCATGTGTTCAAGTTAATGTGGGAGGCCAGTTTAAAGGTTGTAAAAATAGAAAGGCAACTGGAATTGCAAATAGATGGACGGGTTGGATTAAGGAGAGGTTGCCGGCCCCTACTCCCTTAGGCGACCAGCTAAGTTGTTACGCTTTTTAGTTATAGTTATCTGGGTTTTTCTACGCGGTCATGCTTCTTGATTGCCCGGGTAGATTTAAGAATTAGGCCATAACTTACCTGGTCGTAAACTTTGAATAACATCATAATGCCGCTTCTTTCGTTTGGCAGTTGGATGTCAAGTTTGGTTTCGTCGCCCCGTTTCAGGCTAGTCTGATCAAGGAAGCGATCTCGTGCATAGCCACCATAATGATAAGTGGCAAGCAGGTGACCTGTTTCCAGGCCGTGATTGCTGCCACGATTAATAACAGCAATCTGGTACTTGGCGACAGAAGAAATGGCATCGAACAGAGAAATGATCTGCCCATTAACTTCCTTCATAGGTAGTTGAGGGTAGTACTGCTGACTTATTTCGCCTTTATCTGTAGGTAACAGACGGTCACCCAATAATACCTCACGAGTTGTCTCGTCGAGTATGGCGGTTGATGGAGTGCCAAAACGGGTAATTCTTGCCTGGCCAGCATAAATCACTTCAAAGCCAAGCAAATCACCGGTTTCAGGATCCTCAAGGCGCTTGCCTTCGCGGAATACGCTGTAGCGTACACGTTCTTTATCAATTTCACCGCGAACATAGACCTTGTTATTTGAGCCCAGGATCAGATGGTCGTCGTCACTACCCACAATATAAGGGGCTTCATTCCAGGCTTCTGAGCTAATTACTCGGGGTCGAGCCAGAAATTGACGAATTGAGTCTGCAGGTATACTGGGAATTGCTTCATTGAGTGACTGTCGGTGAACTCTGGGGCTCAATTTAATACGCTTTGTGCCACCTTCACCAATGAGTTCGCGTCGGATTACATCACTAGTGCCACCTTCGCCAGGGCGCTGATGGGTAATGCGTGGCATGCCATCAACATAAATAAGTGTCAGTATGTCGCCAGGATAAATCAGGTGGGGATTGGCTATCTGTGGGTTGCGTTGCCAGATTTCTGGCCAGTACCATGGGTCTCTGAGGAAAAGGCTTGCAATATCCCAGAGCGTATCGCCTTTTTTCACGATATACTCTTGGGGGTAATCGGCAACGACCTGGATATTTTGTGGTGGGGTGGGCGTTACAACAGGGGCTGCCTGTGTTGCTTCAATGCTGCCAGATTGCGGTGTGAAGGCACTGTCATCTTCGGTTATTTCCTGCTTGGTTGAGGTGCTGCTACAGGCAGAGAGTGCGATAGCTGAGGCAAGTAACAGTGCGATGTTTCCACAACTGAACCTGAGTGCTTTTATATCCAAGGTAAAATCCCCATATATATCCGTGGTTTTCAAGAGTTTAGCTGATAAACTTGAATTAATGAAGTAAGTTTGTACAGTAATTGGAAGATAATAGTCATTATTCCTGTAAATTTCAGTGCAAAAGTTAAAATAGTTGGTAGAAAAGGTAAGAGAAATGGCATTGTTGGAGATTCTTAAGTTCCCTGATGAACGTCTGCGTACACGTGCAAAGCCGGTTGAGGCGGTCACTCCTGAGGTGCAGCAGCTGGTTGATGACATGTTTGAAACCATGTACGCAGCACCTGGAATTGGTCTTGCGGCAACCCAGATCAATGTTCATCAGCGAATCGTGGTTATCGATACCTCATCAGAGAAGGATCAGCCATTGTGTTTTATCAACCCGGAAATTGTTGCTAAAGACGGTGTTGAGCAATATGAAGAAGGCTGTCTTTCGGTGCCGGGTATCTATGAAACCGTTGAACGTGCAGAACATATAAAAGTTAAGGCGCTAAATAGAGAAGGCGAGCCATTTGAGCTGGAGACCGGTGATTTACTGGCGATTTGTATTCAGCATGAGCTGGATCATCTGGAAGGCAAGCTGTTTGTTGATTATCTCTCCCCATTAAAGCGAAATCGAATCAGAAAGAAACTGGAAAAGCATTATAAAACGGCGGATATGTAGTGAGCAGTTCGGAACCATTGAAAATAATATTCGCTGGTACGCCAGACTTTTCTGTGCCACCCCTGAAGGCGTTAATTGATTCTCCCCATGACGTGATCGCGGTATTTACCCAGCCGGATCGTCCGGCAGGACGAGGTCGAAAGTTGACGCCCAGCCCGGTAAAAGCCTGTGCTCAAGAGCATAATATCCCGGTTTATCAGCCAGAGAAATTAAAGTCTGATGAAGAGCAGTCGATGGTGCTAGGGCTTAAGGCTGACCTGATGGTCGTGGTTGCCTATGGCATTATCCTGCCGAAGGTTGTGCTGGATGCACCGCGTCTGGGCTGTATTAATATTCATGCCTCCTTATTGCCTCGCTGGCGTGGTGCGGCACCGATTCAGAGGGCGATTCTGGCGGGTGACAGGGTAACGGGGATTACCATTATGCAAATGGATGTGGGACTGGATACCGGCGATATGCTTCATATTCGAAACTGTGAGATAGAAGCTACGGACACGGGCTCCAGCTTACACGACCGTTTGTCGGTGCTGGGTGCTGAGGCGTTAATGGAAGCGCTACCGGCGATAGCAGATGGCACTATCGAAGCGGTTAAGCAGGATGATAATGCAGCCAATTATGCGCAGAAGCTGCATAAGTCAGAAGCGCTGATTGACTGGTCAAAACCGGCGCCTGAGATTCTGTTGCAGGTAAATGCCTTTAATGCTTGGCCGGTTGCACAAACACCGGTTGATATAAAATCAAATGGTAAGCCAGAGATGATGCGGATATGGCAGGCGGAGGTAATTGATGATCAGCGACAGGATGCGCCTGGCAAGGTGGTCAATTGCAATAAGCTGGGCATTGATGTAGCTACAGGGCAGGGCCTGTTACGTTTGAAAACAATTCAGATGCCGGGGAAAAAACCCATGGAGGTTCAGGCTTTTGTTAACTCAGTTGACCTTACTGGGCAGTTATTGGGTACATCGGCCAGCTAATGCGCTTTTATTCACCTCAGGGTATATATGTCTGAATCCAACGCATCTTCCCCGCAGGAAACCTCTATTGCATCACGCAAAGTCGCATTGAATTTATTGCTGGCGGTTCTTAAAGAGGGACAATCATTAAGTTCACTGTCTTCAATGACAGATTCCTTGTCGAGTCGTGATGCGGCATTTGCACGTATGCTGTGTTATGGCGTGCTACGTTTTTATCATCAGATAAAGGGGATATTGCAACCGCCATTGTTGCAGAAAAGCCTGAAAAAGAAGGACATGGATATCGAACTGGTATTGATGATCGCGATATATCAGATTCTCTACAGCCGTGTGCCAGACTATGCCGTGGTGGATGCGGCGGTAAAACAGGTGCAGAAATCGAAAAAGAAGTGGGCCGGCCGCCTGGTTAATGGTGTGTTACGAAACTTTATTCGACAAAAAGATTCTTTATTGCAGCATCTACAAAAAAGTGATGCTAATTACGCGCATCCAGAATGGCTGCTTGAGGCCATTCGAAATGACTGGCCGCAGCACTGGAAGCAGTTGTTACAGGCAAACAATGTGCAGCCGCCGATGATGTTGCGAATTAACCAGCAGAAGAAAAGTGTGCAGGATTATCTTGAGGAGTTACCTGACTTAACTGAAGCGAGTGCGGTCAAGGGACTGGCGAGTGCTTTACAATTAAAGCAGGCAACCGATGTGGTGCAGTTACCCGGGTTTGAGCAAGGGTGGCTTTCCGTGCAGGATGCCGGTGCGCAAATGGCAGCACAATTACTGGCACCAGAAGCCGGGGACAGTATTCTTGATGCCTGTGCTGCGCCGGGCGGCAAGACGGCTCACCTGTTTGAATTGCAGCCAAAGATTAAGTTAACCGCGCTGGATATTTCAGAACAGCGTCTTGAGCGGGTCAGAGAAAACTGCCAGCGTCTGGGCTTTGATGCGGAATTAATCACTGCAGATGCGGCCGATGTGGAAAGCTGGTGGAATGGAAAAACATTCGACAAGATATTGCTTGATGTGCCCTGTTCTGCCACCGGTGTCATTCGGCGGCATCCTGATATAAAACACTTGCGTCGTGCAGAAGATATTCAGGAGCTTGTGAAAGTGCAAAGAGAGATACTGCAGAAGTGTTGGCCATTGCTAAAACCGGGAGGGCTGCTACTGTATGCAACCTGCTCAGTACTAAGAGCAGAAAATCAGCAACAGGTTGAATGGTTTCTGGGGCAGATGGATGATGCTTGCCTGCTACCTGTACCGGCATGGCTGGAGCAGTATGAAGCGCAGGAAAATATTCAGCAACTGGATACCGGTGTGCAGTTATTGCCGTTAAATCCGCTGAATGATGGTTTTTACTATGCTTTACTACAAAAGAAATAGCCGATAGGCTGATATAGCACTGGAAACTATCACTGAATTGCGTACACTTCGCTTCAGGTTGTAATCTGAACAAAAAGATTAACTATGAAAATTCTGATTCTAGGTGCAGGTCAGGTAGGCTCCTCCGTAGCCTCCAATCTGTCATCTGAAGCTAATGACATCACACTGGTGGATAATCACCAGGATGTTCTTAATGAACTGCGTGATCGTCTGGATATCCAGACCGTGACGGGTAACGCTGCACATCCCAATATTTTAGAGCAGGCCGGTGTCCAGGATGCGGACATGCTAATTGCTGTGACCAATAGTGATGAAGTTAACATGGTGGCCTGTCAGGTTGCCTGGACCCTACATCATACACCCACCAAAATTGCTCGTATTCGATCTGCACAGTATCTCAAACACAATGAGATATTCCGCGGTAATGCAGTGCCCATCGATGTCATTATCAGTCCCGAAGAAATCGTTACCAATTATATCTTCAATATAATTGAGTACCCCGGTGCATTGCAGGTGCTGGATTTTGCCGATGGCAAAGCAGTACTGGTTGGCATGCGTGCTTATTACGGTGGGCCACTTGTCGGGCATCAATTAAGCGATTTGCCTAAACATACGCCGGGCACAGAAACACGCGTCGCTGCAATTTATCGACGTGGACGTGCAATTATTCCTCGTGGTCATACAGTTATTGAAGCAGGAGATGAGGTTTTCTTTATCGCAGCACGAGAAGATATTCGTGTTGTTATTAGGGAAATGAGAAAACTTGATAAACGTAATAAGCGAATCATTATTGCCGGCGGCGGTAATATTGGTAAGCGTCTAGCTGAACGCCTTGAAGAAAGGCATCAGGTGAAAATTGTTGAGCGTGATTCGAATCGTGCATTTCATTTGTCACAGACACTGAATAAATCAGTTGTCCTGTTAGGTGATTCTGCTAATGAAGAATTACTGCTGGAAGAAAATATCGATAGCATGGACGTTTTCTGTTCGGTGACAAATGATGATGAGGCAAATATCTTATCCGCGATGCTGGCTAAGCGATTAGGCACTCGAAAGACGATGTCATTAATTAATCGTCCAGCATATGTCGATTTAATGGAAAACCAGGAAGCAATTGATGTTGCTATATCGCCAGAGCAAGTGACCATTGGTGCGCTTTTAACCCATGTTCGGCGTGGCGATATTGTGGCCGTACATTCCTTAAGACGAGGAGCGGCTGAAGCAATAGAAGCGATTGCGCATGGCGATAATAAAACGTCGAAAGTAGTCGGGCGATATATTGAAGAAATCGAACTGCCAGAAGGCACAACTATTGGCGCCATTGTGCGCGGTGATCAGGTCATTATCGCGCATCATGATACAGTCGTTGAATCAGAAGACCACGTAATTATGTTCCTGGTTGATAAAAGAAAAATCCATGATGTGGAACGCTTGTTCCAGGTTAGTGTGACATTTATTTAGGGCGAGTATTTTGTACTTCACTGTAATACAGCGGATATCTGGTATTTTGTTAATGTTGTTTAGCTTTACGCTAATACCACCAATGCTGATTGATGTGTTATATCAGGAGCAGGCTTTTGATTCATTTGCAAGATCGTATTTTATTTTACTTGGGACAGGCCTGGTTATCTGGTTGCCAGTAAAAAATGTTAAAAAAGAATTGCGTTTAAGAGACGGATTCGTAGTTGTCGTCCTATTTTGGTTTATTCTGAGTATGTCTGGCTCCTTGCCTTTTATATTCAATGAGCAAATCGATATAAGTATTACGGACGCCGTATTTGAATCTGTGTCAGGCTTAACAACAACAGGTGCCACTGTATTAATGGGTTTAGATGAATTGCCGCATTCCATACTGTTTTATCGGCAAGAGCTGCAATGGCTCGGTGGTATGGGCATCATCGTCCTGGCAGTTGCCGTGTTACCAATGTTAGGCATTGGTGGTATGCAGTTGTATAAGGCGGAAACGCCAGGCCCAATAAAAGACAATAAGCTGACTCCTAGAATTACCGAAACGGCCAAAGCACTTTGGTATATTTATTTAAGCCTCACAGCAGCATGTGCGTTTGCCTACTGGTTTGCGGGGATGAGTGTATTTGATGCGATATCTCACAGTTTCTCAACAGTAGCAATTGGTGGTTTTTCAACGCATGATGAAAGCTTGGGTTACTTTGATAATGCGGCAATAGACATTGTGGCGATTATCTTTATGTTTTTAGGAGGAGTAAATTTTGCGTTGCACTTTCTGGTTTTCAGAAGCTGGAATTTGAAATCTTATGTTAAAGATACGGAGTTTAAAGTTTACTTCTCAGTGTTATGTATCGTATCGATAATCACTGTAAGCTATTTGCAAATTACATCATCTACTGCAGGCTTTAGTGAATCGCTATTACAAGGTGTGTTTCATGTGGTGTCTATTGGAACAACAACCGGATTTGCTGCATCAGAATATTATTTATGGCCGACGTTCCTGCCGGTTTTATTATTGTTTACCAGTTTTATTGGTGGTTGTGCAGGTTCCACCGGTGGTGGAATGAAAGTGATCAGAGTTATTCTATTGCTTAAACAGGGGTTGCGTGAGATGACTCGTCTGATACACCCAAGCGCATTAATAACGGTAAAAATTGGTAAGAAGCCAGTAGATAACTCAGTTATTGATGCGGTCTGGGGCTTTTTTGCCACCTATGTTGCGGTGTTTGTAATTATGATGTTGTTATTAATGGCAGCAGGACTTGATCAAATTACCGCGTTCTCTGCAGTAACAGCGACGCTAAATAACCTGGGTCCAGGCCTAGGTGAAGTTGCATCTAATTACGCTTCAATTAATGATTTTTCAAAATGGGTTTTATCGATAGGGATGATTCTGGGGCGACTTGAGATCTTTACATTGCTGGTATTACTAACACCTGCTTTCTGGAGAAAATAGTGCCCGACTGGGATTTGTGGTATGCAGAAAAAGCGGTACAAGATGCAAAGGCATCAAGAGTGCTTACCGAAAATGCTCATCTACTGCCAAAGTCTGGCGTTGCGCTAGATTTTGCCTGTGGACTTGGTGGGAATTCGAAATATATGGCCCAGCGTGGCTGTAAGGTTGTGGCGTTAGATAAGTCAGGAGTAGCAGTAGAAAAGCTAAGCCAGTTCGCCGCAGATAAGCAGCTAAATATAAATGCAATATGCCATGACCTGGAAGAAAGTGTTCCAGCCTATCAGGAAGAGTTTGATGCCATAATAGTGAGTTACTATTTGCATCGACAATCGCTACCGTTAATAGAAAAAATGTTAAAAAAAGGTGGGCTATTGTTTTACCAGACATTTAGTGGGCCGCAGCTTTCTGGTGTTGGGCCGTCTAATCCAGAATACAGGCTACATAGGGGTGAGTTGCTCGAAGTTTATAAGAATATGGAATTGTTGGTTTATCATGAAGCGCCGTTCGATGATTTTGAGAATTCGATGGCTGATCAGGTGTTGTTTGTGGCCAGAAAATGAGTAAACAAAACGATAAAAAAATCAGTATGAGTAAAAGCTCACGACATTATGATACAAGCTTTAAGTTGGAGTATTTAATGCCTGAGTACTGGTTTACCTGGGTATTAATTGTGTTTCTTTATTTTCTATTTTTAATGCCGACTATGATACATGAGCAGTTTGCAAAAATATTAGGTGCTCTTGCATATAAATTTAATAAAAAACGTCGGAATATTTCTAAAGTGAATTTAGGGCTGTGTTTTCCAGAACGTTCAGAAGGTGAGCTACAGAAAACTGTAAAAAGAAACTTTCGACATCAGGCGAGAAGTATATTGCATTATGGGTTAATCTGGTGGGCGTCACAGTCTGTGCTTAATAAGCGAATACGTATTGAAGGTGAAGAGAATATTCGGTCGTCATTAAATAATCAGAAATCGGTAATTGTTATGGCGGCACATAGTTATGGTCTGGAGGCAGCTGTTGCAGCAACTTCAATAAGATACCCGATTAGCGGGCCGTTTAATCCGATAAAAAATAAATTAATTGACTGGTTTATTGCAAAAGGTCGCGCACGACATGGGGCTCGCATATACACAAGAGAATCTGGTTTGCGACCAATAATAAAAGATGTGCGAGCAGGCTGCGTGATGTTTTATTTGCCTGATGAGGATTTAGGACCAGACCGGTCTATTTTTTCTTCTTTTTTCGGTATTCAAAAAGCCACGGTTCCTGTTCTTGGGCGATTAGCTAAGTCATGTAATGCTGATGTAATACCCTGTATTGCCTGTTACGATGGCGAGAATGAACAGTATGTTATTCATTACTTGCCAAAATTAGAAAATTTTCCTAGCGGCGATGACTATCGAGATAGCCAGGCAATGAATAATGAGCTGGAAAGCTTGATAAAAATATGCTCAGAGCAATATTTCTGGACTATGAAGCTGTTCAAGACGCGACCTCAGGGGGAGTCGCGTTTATATTGAATAATTAAGTTTTTTCAGTTAGTTGATGAAGTAGCTTTCGATGAGTTTTATTTTGCTTGCTGCTAGTTCGTTCTTGCCATTGTGTAGTAATTCGCTGGTTTCTGCAGCGATATCGGTGAGGTCTTGATAGCCAAGGCTGCCGCTAATTCCTTTGAGTTGATGAAGAACGGCATAGGCCTGTTGTAAGTTGTTCTTTTCAAGTGACTGTTTTAGTTCGTCTACGTATATCGGTAATTGTAGTAAGTATTTTTCTTTTAGATCTCGCAAAATATCATCATGCTGCATGTCGTTAAGAAGTGTCTTTTTCCGTAAATTTAGGGAGTGCGTTTGTGAAGGTTTTTCGGGTTGTGAGTCGTCAATGGAATTTTCTTGAATTATTTTAGTAACTGCGTTGTTGCCAACGTGTTTCTTGATGCTGTTAACGAGTTCATTAATGTTAATTGGTTTGGTGAGAGTGTCATTAAAGCCGATTTCCAGGTATTCTCTTTTGTGTTCAGTCAGTGCATCAGCTGTTAATGCAACAACTGGTATTTTATAGTCGTTTGATCGCAGTTCTTTGATAGCCTGGCTGCCATTCATTATGGGCATTTGAATGTCCATGAGCACCATGTCGTACTGATTGTTGAGTGCAGCTTCTACGCCCTCTTTACCATTATTGGCTATGTCTATATCAACGCCATAATCTTCAAGATATGCTTTTACTAGCTGTTGTATTTCGAAGGTGTCTTCAACCAAAAGGATACGTCCAGTAATTGTAATGTCTGTAAGTGGTTTTTCGAGCTCGGCAATTTCAAGATCTTTTGGTGATATAGCTGTAATGAGATGGTCTTCGTTGGAGTCGTAGTTAGCGCGAATCTGACAGGTGAATTGACTGCCAATATCTTTGATGCTTTCTGCGGTGATGTTGCCTCCCATTAATTCAGCAAGGCGTTGGGATATTGTGAGTCCTAGGCCGGTTCCGCCGAATCGATGAGAGATGGAGGAATCGGCCTGGGAAAATGGTTTAAAAAGATTCAGTTGTTGCTCCAATGTCATGCCAATGCCGGTGTCTTTAACTTCAATAGTTAACAGGTCGTCAAGTTCACTATAAGATACATTGATGTCAACTCTACCCTCTTCTGTAAAGCGAATGGCATTACTGGCAAGATTTAGAATGATTTGCTTTATTCGTGTTGGGTCGCTGTGTATTTTGCTAGGCAGTGGCAGTGTGTAATTTATATTAAGAAGAATGTTTTTGTTTAATGTTTTTTCGCTTAATAGCCTGCGAATATGTTCAGTTATTTTAATGATGGATACGGATCTGTTTTCAATTGTTAGTTTGTTGGCTTCGATTTTTGAAAGATCTAGAATGTCATTGATGATATGGAGTAGATGATTTCCATTGTGTAAGACAATATCTAGCATGTTGTCCTGATCTTCTTTGCTTTTAGCTTTGTTGTAACGAACGCGTTCTGTGTAACCTATAATTGATGACAGCGGCGTCCTGATTTCATGGCTCATGTTAGCCAGGAATGCGCTTTTTTGTTGATTGGCTGCTAATGCTTCTTCTCTGTTTTTAATTTCGTTAATTAAGTCTTTGTTGGCGTGTTGTAATTCAATCTGGTTTAGATTGATGACGTCTAACATTTCATTTAGAAATTTTGAGACAAGGCCAAACTCATCTGATCGGTTGCTATCAAGTCGAAGTTTGCTTTCTCCTTTAGAGATGCGTTGAATTCGGGTGATGATTTCATTGAAGGGTTCATGAACGATCTTTCTGTTGAGCCAGAATAAAAAAATACTGAATAATACGGAAAAGCCAACTATGGCGCTACCAGATTTAACTTGTAGTAATTTCGCACTACGTGAAAGCGAAGGGAATTCAAAGCTTATCTCGGTGTCGCCATTTGGAATGTTGACTCGTGATGTGATTTGGTAATTGTCTGGGTTAGATGATCCGACTATATAGCTTGTGCTATTAAGCTCAAACTGTATGTATTCAAGGTTGTTTTGTTTGAGAAAATCAGAAACCATATTGTTTATGGATTCTTCGTCGGCCTGATTCTGTATTAATGTTTCTATTTGATTTGAAAGCTGTAAGGTTTTCCATGAATATTCTTTTTCAGTGGTCGATTCGAAGGTTGATATGAATGGAACGGTAACAGAAAATGAAAGAATAAGTATGATCCACACTGTTACTGCAGTAATTTTTATTGCAATGCTGCCATTCCAGTTGCTGGCCAGGTCTGTTCGTTTCACAGATGAATTCACTATCTCATTCCTGACCATTTTAGGAACATTGCCATAGGGCAAATATTGGTGATGCCAGCCATGATTAGCATGCCAGCAGTAAACCAGGGTAGGAACCAGAGATATTGCTGATAAAAAGTTAATGGAATTAATACAAACAGGGCAATAATAAATCGAAGAACTCTTTCAGAATCTAGTTTATTCATTATTTTGTGCTGACACTTTTCCTCACTGTATGTTTCAAAATTTTTTCCATCACTTGCTTTGTTGGTCAGGCGAGTCAGGCTCAGGTTAGTAATGCTTTCGAATATCAGGAAACCGGTAAGTATGTAGATGGGAAGCAATGTCTCAAAATATGCTGAATATATGAGAATGCCCCATAGCATAAAACCAATTATGAATCTGTAGCTACGCTCGTTCACGATGTTTACCTGTAAGGTTTGGTTGTGTAATAGGCTGCTGTGACTGGTTTGATGTGTTGTATCTTATTGGTCTCAAGATACCTGGTATGTCAGATCTATATAAAGCATCCGTGTGGTGTTGCTTGTTGAACAAGGCCTGGATAAATAGCTATTTGCTCGATCTCGCTGAGCCAAATCACTATGATGGATTTACTGCCATGTGTTCTTGTTCAAAATCTGTCACATAAAAATTTAGCCTGCAAATGATTATAGCGGCTCCTGACGAGTTTTGTGGTTATGCTATGGTTTTTTGGGTGTTCCAACAGACATCAGTGGTCGCATTGTGCTTAACAGTGATTTGAATAGTAGCTTGTTCTGTTGCTCTTCGGCAGCCAGTAGTTCTTTCATGTGCTGGCGCTGTGTTGGCATTGAAAAGCAGGCAGGGCATGAGTCGGGGATTATGGGCAGGCTTTCGTTGATTGCAAAGTCTCGAGTCTGGCGTTCCCTGGCATATACCAGTGGTCGGATTATGCGTAAATCCCCATTATCATTGACGTAATGCGCTTTCATGGTCTTGAGTTGGCCGCCGTGAAATGCCGACATCAAAAAACTCTCGGCCAGATCATCGAGGTGCTGAGCGAGGGCGATGACATTAAAATTATGTTCACGTGCAGTGCTGTACATAATGCCCCGTTTGATACGTGAGCAAAATGCGCAATATGAGGGCTTGCCCATATGCTCTTTTGCCATATCCATTATGGCTTCGCGACGGTAGTGATACTCTACGCCAAGTGATTCCAGATAAGGAATCATGGGCGAAGGATCAAAGTCTCCCGCCATTGGGTCTACGGTCATCGCGGCGAATTCAAATTGAATCGGTGCGTGACGTTTAAAGTGGTTGAGAATGTGCAGCAGGGCTAAAGAGTCCTTGCCTCCTGATAATCCTAATAAGACACGATCGCCTTCGCGGATCATGCTGAAATCCATGAGTGCTCGGCCGGTCTGGCGCAACAGGGTTTTGGGTGGTTTAATGAATTCGCTCATGGGCGCAAAGATACAGGCAAACTGACCGCTTGCAAACCCACTTTAGAGTCGATGGCCTGGTTTTTGTCACGTGTTTCACTTAATTTGCAGTGTATCCATTGGGCAGGATATTGAAAAACAACAATTTGTCTACTTGCTGTTTTTCATCGGGTAAGGCTTATAGGTTGCTTGCCTGGTGATTACGGAGATAAGAGAGGGTTCTAGTGCTATCGCTGTGTGCCTGACAAGCGTCATGTTGAGAATTACTGTTCATTATTCTAATGCGAATAATGAATGGTGTTTAAGTAATTAACAGAGAGGAGCGGGTATGATTGCTTATTTGGTGTGTGAGCTAAGTTGTTGAGTGACCTAGGATAGTTAATACGTGTATTTTAGACAGACATAAAAAAACCCGGCATTCCCTGCCGGGCTTTTGGACATCCCTTGCCCTTGGTGATTGAGTATGGCGTTGTAGCTTAATCCGTTTTTCCATATACTCCTGTATATAAATCTGATCTTCCGTGGATTCCTTATCCTTGTTTATCCGTTTCAGCTACGTCCTTACGATCCTTGTGTCCCTTTGATGCCATGTCCTGTGTCCATGGTTGTATTATGGGTGAGACAATGGGTAAGCTCCATCAGTTGAATCAGTTGCTTTATGTAAGAAAAAGTATCATTGGCTTGTAGGGATATCCCTACAAATATGCGAGATCGAGGAGACAATGCCTAGTTTATTTCCACCTGTTAAGCCTTATGTGACTCACCATCTGGAAGTGGATAAGCCACATGTTCTGTATATCGAAGAGTGCGGAAACCCATCTGGCGTACCGGTTGTTTTTCTTCATGGGGGACCTGGAGCTGGTTGCTCTGGTTATCATCGGCAGTATTTTGATCCAGAGGTTTACCGGATTATTTTGTTTGATCAGCGTGGCTGTGGAAAATCTCAGCCACATGCAAGTCTCGAAAATAATACCAGCAGGCACCTGGTAGAAGATCTGGAGACGATACGTAAGCATCTGAAAATTCATCAATGGGTAGTATTTGGCGGTTCATGGGGCTCGACCCTGGGACTGTTGTATGCTGAAACTTATCCCGATAGCGTTAGCGGGCTGATTCTAAGAGGGATTTTTTTGGCGAGAGATCGTGATGTCAGCTGGTTTTATCAGGAGGGTGCAAGTCGGCTTTTTCCAGATTACTGGCAGGCCTTTGTTCAGCCGATTCCGTTGTCACAGCGAGGTAATATGATCGAGGCATATCACCAGATATTAACGGGTGATGATGAGGTGTTGAAGTTGCGGGCAGCAAAGGCCTGGTCGGTCTGGGAAGGGATGACGGCAACTCTGCAGACAAATGATTCTGTGATAGAAAGCTTTGCTGGATCCCATGCGGCGTTAAGTATCGCGCGTATTGAGTGTCACTACTTTAAGCATCAGTGTTGGCTAGAGCCAGACCAGCTGGTTCGGGATATTAATAAGATTCGTCATATTCCCGCTTATATTATTCACGGTCGCTACGATGTTATCTGCCCGGTAGAGCAGGCGTGGGCGCTTTCCAGGGCATGGCCTGAAGCGCAATTGTCGATTATTGCAGATGCGGGTCATGCCGTCGTAGAGCCGGGGATTACCCAGGCCCTACTCGAAGCAACTCGTGAGATGGCGAGTAGGCTTAGGTGATTGCGTTATTGCAAAGAGTAAGCGCTGCAGGAGTGACAGTGGAAGGGGAGTTTGTTGCGCGAATTGATAAGGGACTTCTGGTTTTGCTGGGTATTGAAAAAGGCGATGATCAGGCGAAGGCAGATAAATTGGTGCATCGTATGCTGGGTTATCGGCTCTTTGAAGATGAGCAGGGTAAAATGAACCTGAGCTTGCAGGATATTGGTGGACAGTTATTGCTGGTTCCCCAGTTTACCCTCGCGGCAGATACGAATCGGGGGATGCGCCCCAGCTTTTCCTCAGCGGCAACACCGCAGCAGGGTGAATTCTGGTTTAACGAGGTAGCGAGGCAGTGCAGTGAGCAGGTGGAATTGTTGCAACTGGGGCGGTTTGGTGCAGATATGCAGGTTGAGCTGGTTAATGATGGCCCAGTGACTTTTTGGTTGCAGGTTTAGTGTTTCTCAAAAAAGACATCAAAAAATAAAGCTAAATCAAGGGTTTTATGAGGAATAGCCTGACTTAATACACTGTCATTTTCGGGAAGCGGTTGATTGTTAATTCCTTTTCTTTGTATAGTGAGTGTTATTGTTGGGTTGTTATTAAAATAATATGAAAAAATAGGTTGTTAATCTGAATGATCAACCTATTTGCTTAAATATATCTGTTTAGTCGGATTGTTTCTTGACAGAAACCGGTGTCTTAGTTATTAATGGCTACCAGTGCAGTATGTCTTTTGGGGCTGTTTTATATAAGAGGCGTCGTCGTATAACTGCTTATTAAATGACTATCCAGGTTTTCAGGGGGAGGAGCTATGAGTGGTGTGCCGAGCTGTAAGTGTGTGATTTCATATTTGTGGACAAATGCGCTGGTGGTGGCAGTGCTGGTGTTTCTGGTGTTTGCCTTTATTGACCCCGCTGATATTGCTGTGGCGATGATGCTGGAAGTTGACGAAGGTGTCTTCCGTATACAAGCCTATTTCTTTAGTTTCGTGTTCCTCTGGCTGGCTTTTGCCGCATCAACCTTTCTTAATTGTTACTTTAATAAAATGCGTTACAACATGCATGAACCGGCAGAATAATTCGCTTTTTGAGTGGCCAGGAAGAGAATCGCCTGTTTCCTGAGGATTTGTGGTGCGGATATTGCTCTCAAGAGTTTTCCCATTGTATAGAACAGTGTATCCTATACGGCTAATATACCTCATCCTCTGGAGACTCTAATCAATGACTGATCGCACTGCGAAGGTCGCTCGCGATACGCTGGAAACTCAAATCACTGTTGAAGTAAATCTTGATGGCAGTGGCAAATCCGAATTCAATACTGGTGTGCCTTTCCTTGATCATATGCTGGATCAGGTAGCTCGTCATGGGCTGGTTGATCTGAATATTCAAGCCAAAGGTGATTTGCACATCGATGCTCATCATACAGTGGAAGACATTGGTATTACCCTGGGTCAGGCATTTGATCAGGCAGTTGGCGATAAAAAAGGCATCAAGCGTTATGGGCATGCCTATGTGCCACTGGATGAAGCGCTGTCACGTGTGGTTATTGACTTCTCAGGACGCCCGGGCCTCGAAATGCCGGTTGAGTTTCCACGAGCCTCTATAGGTGGCTTCGACGTAGACCTGTTCTTTGAATTTTTCCAGGGCTTTGTTAACCATGCCAAGGTGACCCTGCACATCGATTCTATTCGTGGTCGAAACGCACATCATGTTGCAGAAACGATTTTCAAAGCCTTTGGTCGTGCATTACGTATGGCACTGGAAAATGACCCACGTATGCAGGGTGTTATGCCTTCAACCAAAGGTAGCCTGTAGTGTCGCAGATCGTTGTTGTTGACTATGGCATGGGGAATTTACGCTCTGTCGCCAAGGCAATTGAGCATGTGGCTGACAACCATCGCGTTCTGGTAACCTCAGATGCAGCTGTGATCGCCAGTGCGGATAAAGTTGTATTTCCTGGTCAGGGTGCAGCGAGAGACTGTATGCGAGAACTGGATGACCGTAAGCTCAGGGACGTGGTACTACAGGCGGCAGAAGAGAAGCCTTTTCTGGGTATTTGTATGGGTATGCAGGTGCTGCTTTCCCATACGCAGGAAAATGAAGGTGTGGATTGCCTTGGGTTATTTTCTGGTGATGTGCGCTATTTCGGTCCTGATCTTAAAGGCGCCAATGGTGATAAGCTGAAGATTCCACATATGGGCTGGAATACAGTTGATCAGCAGATTGAGCATCCGCTCTGGCATAAAATAGAAAACCACAGTCGTTTCTACTTTGTGCACAGTTATTATGCGGCTCCGGATGATGCTGATATCATTGCGTCAAAAACACACTATGGTAAAGAATTTGTTTCTGCTGTGGCGCGTGGCAATGTGTTTGCCATTCAGTGCCATCCAGAGAAAAGTGCTCAGGATGGGCTACAGTTATTAAAAAACTTCACTCAATGGAGTGGAGACTGATCAACACACTACAACTATAAATTTCGACTAGGTGATTACATGTTATTGATACCTGCCATTGATTTAAAAGACGGGCAATGCGTTCGGCTTCGTCAGGGTATTATGGAAGATAATACTGTGTTTTCAGATGACCCAGTGGCGGTAGCTGGGCAATGGGTTGAAGCTGGGTGTCGTCGTTTGCATCTAGTGGACCTGAATGGTGCCTTTAAAGGTAAGCCGATGAATGCAGAGGTCGTGCACAGTATTGCAGAGGCCTATCCGGATGTGCCCATACAAATTGGCGGTGGTATTCGCGATGAAAGCACGATTGAGACCTATCTGGATGCGGGTGTGAGCTATGTCATTATCGGCACCAAAGCGGTTACGGATCCGCACTTCATTAGCGAAATTTGTGCAGGCTTCCCCGGTCATATTATTGTTGGCCTGGATGCCAAAGACGGCAAGGTTGCAACTGAAGGCTGGTCAAAAGTGTCACGTCATGATGTGATCGATATGGCGCAGCGATTTGAAGAAGATGGTGTTGAGTCAATTATTTATACTGACATATCAAGAGACGGTATGATGCAGGGTGTGAACGTTGAATCTACCGTTAAACTGGCTCAGTCAATTCATATTCCAGTGATTGCATCTGGTGGTATTACCAATATGGATGATATCAAGGCGCTTAAAGCGGTTGAAGATGAAGGTATTATGGGTGCAATTACCGGCCGTGCAATCTATGAAGGCACACTTGATTTTGCAGAAGCTCAGTCCTGGGTAGATAGCCAGTCATAAAGAGCAGTTGCTACAGAGTAAACTATGTCATTAGCTAAACGTATTATTCCCTGTCTTGATGTTGATAATGGTCGTGTCGTTAAAGGTGTGCAATTTGTTGATATTCGTGATGCAGGAGATCCTGTGGAAGTGGCCAGGCGCTATGATCGCGAAGGCGCTGATGAAATTACCTTTCTGGATATCACGGCGAGCTCCGACGATCGTGAAACCATTGTCCATGTCGTTGAGCAGGTGGCTGAACAGGTATTTATCCCGCTAACAGTTGGTGGTGGTATCCGAAAACTGGAAGATGTACGGCGCATGCTGAATGCCGGTGCAGATAAGGTTGCGATTAATACGGCAGCTGTTTTCAATCCTGAGTTTGTCAAAGAAGCCAGTGAGCGAGTGGGTTCGCAGTGCATCGTAGTTGCTATTGATGCCAAAAAGGTGAGTGCTGAAGGCGAGCCAAATCGTTGGGAAATCTTTACTCACGGTGGTCGTAAGCCAACCGGACTTGATGCTATCGAGTGGGCAAAAAAAATGGCAAATTATGGTGCTGGTGAAATATTACTTACCAGTATGGATCGAGACGGCACTAAGATAGGCTTCGATCTGGAATTAACGGCAGCGATTAGTGATGCGGTGAGTATTCCGGTTATTGCATCCGGTGGCGTCGGCAACCTGGATCATCTGGCAGATGGTGTGTTGAAAGGCAAGGCTGATGCAGTGCTGGCGGCAAGCATCTTTCACTTTGCTGAATACAGTGTTGAAGAGGCTAAGCAGCACATGGCCGCTAAGGGCATAGAGATGCGACTGTAGCTGGCTCTCAGCATAGGGATAATAGTCTAAAACCTACCTGTGATAAAATAACCCTATGAGTGATAACTGGTTAGATCAAATAAAGTGGACCGATGATGGTCTGGTGCCTGCCATTGCCCAGGATGCAGTAAGTGGTCGTGTGCTGATGTTCGCCTGGATGAACAGAGAATCGCTGCAAATGACAGTCAATAAAGGTGAGGCGGTATACTTCTCACGTTCTCGTAATAAGCTCTGGCATAAGGGTGAAGAATCAGGTCACACGCAAAAGATTAAATCGTTACGTCTGGATTGTGATGGTGACGTGATTATTATGCAGATTGAGCAAACTGGCGGGATTGCCTGTCATACAGGTAGAGAAAGCTGTTTTTATCGTGAGTTTGATAATGGTAAATGGGTCACTGTTGATGAAGTGATTAAGGATCCGGAAGAAATCTACTAATTAAAGGTCTGTTTGGTGCTTAAAGGTGCCAGGTGGCTTTATAACTGATTCGCCTGATAGAGTTGAGAAGTTAATGAGCGATGTTTTAACAAAACTAGCAGAGGTGCTGGAACAGCGGAAACAGGCTGAGCCAGACTCTTCTTATGTTGCCAAACTGTATAGCAAAGGTCTGGATTCGATCCTTAAGAAAATAGGGGAAGAAGCGACCGAAACAGTGATGGCGGCGAAAGATGGTGATGCAGATAAAATAATTTATGAAACAGCAGACCTGTGGTTTCACTGTATGGTGTTGCTGGCGCAGCAGGACTTAAGTCCTAATGATGTTTTAAAGGAATTAGACAGGCGATTTGGACTGTCTGGCCTTGAAGAAAAAGCTTCAAGAAAAAATTAACAGACTGCCAGTTGGTGGTCTTCAATCTATGCAGATTAAGAGGATAAAGAGTTATGGGTATTAGTATTTGGCAATTGGTGATTGTGCTTGGCATTGTTGTGCTGTTATTTGGGACAAAAAAATTGCGTAATATGGGTGGGGACATGGGTTCTGCGATCAATAGCTTTAAGAAGGCTATGAAAGATGGCGAAAAAGATGCTGATAAAAATCTCGAAAATAAAAATGATAATGTGATTGAAGCTGAAGTAACCAAGAAAGACAAAGACCAGGCGTAATTGCCCGATGAATTTGTAAACTATGTTTGATATTGGTTTTCTAGAGCTCACCATTATTCTGGTATTGTCGTTACTGGTGTTGGGGCCTGAACGACTGCCCAAAGCAGCCAAATCAGTTGGTTACTGGTTTGGTAAGGCGCGTCGTTATGTGGATAGTATGAAGTCACAGGTCGAGGCTGAATTTGATACGGCTGAAGTCAAGCGCCTGTTGCATAATCAGGAAGTGCAGATTCGTGAGCTACAGACCAAGCTGCAAAAAGGCAGTGATGATTTACTCAATGATGAAGCACATGAAGAGTATGAGCCAAATCCTGTAAACCAGGAGCTGCAGCATAATGAGGCATTGGCCGAGAAAAAGACCGATTACCCGCAATATGATATTGTCGAAGAAGATGATGATGAGTGGGATGACTTGATAGAAAGTAACCCTAAAAAAGAACAGCTACCTGATTCTGGAATAAATCAGTCTGATATTGTTACGGAAGAACCTCCTGCAGCAGAAGGCAAAACTCAATGAGTGAAAACCTGGGTCAGAAGGATGATAAAAAGGAGCTGGGATTTATTGGTCACCTTATCGAGTTAAGAGATCGATTATTAAGAAGTGTCCTGGTTATACTGTTTGTTTTTCTTTTTGCCTTTCCGTTTGCAAATGATATCTATCATTACCTGTCGCTGCCAGTTGTAGAAAACATGGGAGAAGGCGCGAGTATGATAGCGACGGGTGTTATCTCGCCTTTCCTCACGCCGATAAAACTGGCGTTTATCGTGTCAATATTTATTGCCTTTCCCTATTTAATCTTTGAAGCCTGGGCATTTATTGCGCCGGGTTTATATAAGCATGAGAAAAAACTTGCCTTACCATTGATAGTTTCCAGTGCGATACTGTTTTATATTGGGATCGCATTTGCATACTTTATAGTGTTGCCTAATGTGTTCACCTTTATGATGTCGATGGCGATAGAGGGAGTAGAGCATGCGCCTGATATAACTTATTATCTGGACTTTACTTTAAAGTTATTTTTTGCGTTTGGTATAGCGTTTGAAGTACCAATAGCAACGATACTGCTTGTGCTTGCAGGTATTACTACACCACAAAGTCTTGCAGAAAAGCGGCCGTATATTATTGTCGGTGCATTTGTTTTTGGGATGTTGCTTACTCCTCCGGACCCTGCGTCCCAGGTTATGCTGGCAATACCCATGTGGCTGTTATTTGAAGTGGGTCTTATATTGTCCCGATTAATAAAAAAGAATCGGCCGGAAGAAGATGCTTATAATCCGATGACAGAAGATGAAATGGAAGCAGAGCTTGATCGAATTGAAGCTGAGGATGATAATAAATCTCCCAAGCTATAGGTGTTAGCTACTAAAAGACAGGTGTCGTGATGAATAAAATGTTCGTGATGTCTATCTACTACCTGTTTATATCTTTGCTCTTATGGGTGGCACCGTTATCGGCAAAAAACATTACTTCTAACAACATGTCTCCATATGTGCGTATGCATGTTAGTGATGCGGTGAAATGGCAGCGTTGGGATGAAGATGTAATTCTTCGTGCGCAAAAAGAGAAAAAACTTATTCTAATCTCCAGTGGTTACTTTTCCTGTCACTGGTGTCATGTGATGCAGCGTGAAAGTTTTAATGACAAATCAGTTGCAGAGATTCTAAATCGTTATTTTATTCCTGTAAAAGTTGATCGAGAGCTAGAGCCTGTTTTAGATAGTTATTTAATTGAGTTTATGAAAAAAACTCAAGGTTATGCGGGGTGGCCGTTAAATGTGTTTCTGACACCCAGTGGTTATCCTCTAACTGGGCTTGTCTATCAGACTAAACCAAAATTTCTGGATACGCTTGTCTTGCTTAAGGAGAAATGGAGTAGCCAGTCAGTCAGGCTGGAAAAAATATCATTAGATGTGTTTAATCATCTTTCACAAATGGAGCGTAAGGCATCTAATGTTACAGCTAAAGATTTGTTAAAGATAATCCTGAATGATGTCAGAGAAAGCATGGATGAATTTGAGGGTGGATTTGGCAATCAGTCAAAATTTCCAAGGCCACATTTAATGATGGCGCTGTTAGATATTTATGTAAAAAAACCTGAGCCGTGGCTTAAAGACTTTATACAGTTAACTCTGAAACAGATGGCCGAACGAGGACTGCATGATTCAGTATTTGGTGGATTTTTTCGTTATACAGTTGATCAAAGCTGGAATGTGCCGCACTTCGAAAAAATGCTCTATGTTAATGCCTCTATGCTGTCACTATATGTCAAAGCCTATGAAGTTTTCAATAATAATAAGTGGCTGATGCTGGCGAAAGAGACGATGGACTTTATTGTGGCGGATATGACTGATGGGAAAGATGGATATGTTAGTGCGTTGACTGCGCAGAGTCAGCGAGGCGGCGAGGGTGCTGCTTATATATGGCGTGATGGGGAATTAACTGGAGAATTGAATCAAAAGCAATATGAGTGGTTTGTGAAGAATTCAATAGAAATCACAATCGAAAATACAAATTATCGTTTTGCAATAGGTAATTGGTCGACACGGTTTGGTAAGGAAATGCAAAGCTTGCTACGCGCTAAGAAACAACAGGTCCGGCATCTAAAGGATAAAAAATTTATAATTTCATGGAATGCCTATTTATTGAGTGCAATGTTGGAATTAAATACAGTGCTTCAAAATGAAGAATATGATGAGATTGTATCCCGGCTATATAGCCGTCTTAAAAATGAATTTTTTAATACTAACCAAGTAAAGCAGTTGAGCGGGAATTCGGAGTTATTATCTGATTATGTATTTATGGCAAATGCTATTAACATGTGGCAAAAATATAAGCATAGTAATAAAGATAAAAGATTGCTGAAACAGTTGATTATGGATATCTTAGAAAAATTTCGAATGGAAGGGGGCTGGCGTTTAACAGGTAAGGGGATAATTCCGTTACCAGAAAATATCGTCAGTATTGCAGATGGTAATTTACCATCTACTGATGCTGTTTTCTTGAAGTTGCTGATGTTGCTTCCTGACGAGCAGATGCAGGGATTGGCGGTAACCAGGGAAAATATGTATCCAGTGTCAAGACGTGTTGAGGAGCAGTCAATGGAGTATGCGACACATATTGCTGTAAGGCTGGAGCTGGAATCACCAAAGGCGCAAGGATGGTAAAATCCAAAACCATTGTAAAAATAAGGATAATGTGACAGTGTGACGAGTGCCAGATAAAATAATACAGGATTTGCTAATATTCCACACACAGCTAGTCAAACTCCTGTATAATATGCGCCGGTAAAAGTAAAGAGAAAACTTACGAGCTTAATAAACTAGAGAATTTCATAATGGCTGAAAAGCGCAGTGTTCCCCGTCGTCCTACTCTACTTGTCATACTTGATGGATTTGGAGTAAATCCAAGTCGAATAAATAATGCTGTCGTAGAAGCAAATACACCTCGGCTCGATGAATATTTCTCGAAAAACGCTCATATTACTTTAGAGGCTTCAGGGCGCTCAGTTGGGCTGCCATCGGGCCAGATGGGCAACTCTGAGGTAGGTCACCTGACGCTGGGTTGCGGCACGATCATGAAACAGGATCTGGTGCGTATTGACGACTCCATCGAGAGTGAAGAGTTCTTTGATAATGCAGCGCTGGTAGCGGCTATGGAAGATGCTGTTAAACGTGAGCGCCCAATGCATCTGATAGGTCTGGTATCAGATGGTGGCGTGCATAGCCACACCAATCACCTATGTGCTCTTATCAAAATGTGTGGTCGATATAAGGTAAAGCCGCTGGTTCACATGATTACTGATGGCCGTGATACTGCACCAATGGCTGCAATGGGTTATCTATCGGGTCTTGAGGAAGCGCTTGATGATGCAAATGGCGCAATCGCGACTATATGTGGACGTTACTATGCGATGGATCGTGATAATCGTTGGGATAGAACTGAAATAGCATTTAAAGCATTGGCTGATCTCAAAGGCGAAATGCATGAAGCGCCACGTTATGCGATTGAGGCTTCCTACAATAATGATGTTACTGACGAATTCATTATGCCGTGTATTTTCCCGGAGGCAGAGAAAATTGAAGGAGATGACAATGTCATATTCTTTAATTTCAGAAATGATCGTCCACGTCAGTTAACAGCAGCACTTAGCCAGCAGCACTTTGATGGTTTTGATCGTGGAGAGTTTGATCCAGTAACAGTTACCTGTCTTACTGAGTATGATCCCCAGTTTCTATTACCCATTGCGTTTGCGCCACAACGCCCAACTACAACCCTGGCCTCTGTTGTTAGCCGAGCTGGATTCAAACAGCTTCATTGCGCAGAAACAGAAAAGTATGCACATGTAACGTTCTTTTTTAATGGTGGTCGTGAAGAGCCATGGGCTGGAGAAGATCGAGTTATGGTGCCATCACCAAAAGTTTCAACCTATGACCAGGCGCCAGAAATGAGTGCGCATGAAGTGTCTGACAAGATGATTGATGCGTTGCAGTCACATGATTATGGCTTTCTGGTAGTGAATTTTGCAAATGGAGACATGGTTGGTCATACGGCGAAGCGCGAAGCGATTATTAAAGGTGTTGAAGCGATGGATGCTCAGGTAGGTCGCTTGCTTGATGTGGCTGTAGCGGAGGGCTACTCAGTATTGTTAACTGCAGACCATGGTAATTGCGACGAAATGGTTGATCCAGTTACTGGAGAACCGCATACGCAGCATACAGTATACCCTGTACCATGTATGATCATAGATCAGGACAACTGGCGACTTAATACAGGTATGGGTCTAAGTGGTGTGGCGCCGACAATATTGCAACTAATGGGCTTGCAGCAGCCCCCAGAAATGTTGGGGCAAAGTATATTACTGGAATCATTTAGCAAGTAATTAAAGTAGTGCGCGCCATTAATCGAATGACAAGAGTGATGTTAGTTACCTGGATTATGGTTATTTAATAGTATAACCAGATTAGAAGTGGAAGTGGCATGATTAACTGCCTGAGTTTTTGCCAGTTATGTGTCATGGAACTTACTATACATTATTTTTAGTGATACAGGTGTGAGAAGAGTGGTTAACGCTATTACGATGACCATTGCGGCATGAATTTCTGGATTGAAGATCCCGCTAATATGACCCAGTTCGGCAAATACTAATCCGACCTCTCCCCTAGGTACCATTGACATACCAATTAGGACGCGAGTCTTCCAGCTCTCATTTATCAATAGTGCGCCAATAAATTTACTGAATACGGCGATGATAAAAAATACGATCGAGAATTTCCATATAAAGGTTGAGCTCCAGTCAATTTCTCTAAGATCTAGAGACATACCAACCATTACGAAAAAAATAGGTGTAAAAAGCTGAATGATTGGCCTCATCTGATCTCTGATGTGTGAAGCAAATACAGGGTCAGTACGTAGTACCATTCCAAATGGTAAAAAGAAGCGTCTTGATAAAGCAAGGCCCGCTGCAAAACCACCTATCAGCTCTGGTGCACCAATTACATGGGCTAACCACGCAAAGAATAGTACCAATGCTACCATGCTGGTGGGTATTAATCCGGGTATGTGCTCAGTATCTTCATAGCGTTTTATTAAGCCTGAAATAAGTTTGGCCGCAATTGGTGCACAAAAAAAGAAAACACTCACAAAGATAAATACTTTACTGGCATTAATAAAGCTAACGCCATCGTTGGTACTGAATTCATATAGCAAGGCAAGCAAAATAACACCAAGTACATCATCAAGTACAGCTGCGCCAAGGACTATTTGACCTTCTCTTTTGTTGTGCCGTTTTACATCTGATAATACGCGAATGGTAATTCCGATACTGGTTGCGGTCAGTGTGCCGCCAACAAAAAGTGATACTAATAGGGAAATATCAAAAAACCAGTAACAGATAAATGCACCAATTAGAAATGGCATGACAAATCCAAACAGTGCAACAGTAATAGATTTATTGCCAGCATCAATAAGTCTTTTTATATCAGTTTCAAGGCCAACTGAAAAAAGAAGGAGAATAATGCCTATTTCGGCGAGTAATTTTATAACTTCATTCGGTTCAAGATAGCCAAGTACGCTTGGTCCGAGGACAACACCAGCTATCAGTTCGCCTATTACGGATGGTGCGTTGAGTCGTACAGCGATTTCTGCAAACAAACGTGCAGAAACTAAAATGACCAGTAGATGAAGAAAAAAAGTATGTGTTTCCATCCTGGTGTCATGACTGTTAATTGCATTACTACTAGTCTAATACAATGTAAGCGAGAATTCTTAGTTCTTGAAATGTAAGAGTATTTGGTGAAAGGAATTAAAGGATAGCTATATAATTAGATGCTTCTATTAATAAAGATAATAAGACGTATAAGTCTGGCGAATGATTCGTTAAGCCATCTATCCTAAATGGTGAAATAAATACAACTTGAAAAAGTTAATAATGAGTCACAGTATAGGCTGTTAGTTGTCTAATGATATTGACTATAGAATGTAGAATAGAAGTGTTGAAAAGACTATCAACATTAGAAAATTTGGGTGGGCGGAAAATATACTTAATGTGATGATAAATGATTTCTTATAAAATAAATAATAAATCAATGGAAATGACTCATGAGGAGGAGTCATAAGCTATTATTCATGTTTGTAGCATTGGTAGATAAAAAGTTATTTTCAAGAATGTATGTACGGAATGTATTGATTTCTTCTAAAACTATAGCTGCTTGATGTTCCACAAGATCAAATTTAGAGTCTTTCGATTTTAATGTTTCCATTAAAGAGTGAGTAGCATCATGTAGTGACTTGGCCCCAATGACGCAGGTAGACCCAGCTAGCTTGTGAGTGGAGCTGTACATGTCTAAAGTGTTTTGGTCGTTTAATGCTTGCTGGATTTGGTTTTCATATGTAGCAAGTGACTCAATAAATTCCTTTAATAGATTGTCGGCGACAATTTCTTTTCCGCCAACTGCATTAATGGCTAATTGTCTGTCGTAAATGGCATTGCTGCTGTCATCAAAAGAGTCAATGGGCTGTATTATTTTATTTTGAGAGCACCATTTAGATATCATATGATAAAGATCTTCAGCTTGATAAGGCTTTGAGAGTAAGTCATTCATGCCTGAATTAAGTGCGTCAACACGCGTGCCGGGGTAAGCGTGAGCAGTAAGTGCTATTATGGGTGTGGTTTCACAGTTCTTCAGTTGTCTTATTTTAGATGTGGCCTCAAAGCCACTAATGTCTGGCATCTCAAGATCCATTAATATTAAATCAAAATGATTTGACTGTGCTTCTTTTAAAGCTTGAATTCCGCTATTAACTGCTACAGCGTGGATATTGCGATTTTCTAATAAAGTTGTAGCAACCTGTAAATTTATAGAGTTGTCATCTACAACCATAATAGAAAGGTTAGATAAATCAGTTGTTTCAGTTGATGTAGTAGGCTCAGGCTCAGGCTCAGTAATGTTTTTTGCAATTTTTAGTGGCAAACATACTGTAAATGTTGTGCCTATGTCAGGTGTGCTCTTAAAGTTAATGGATCCTTTCATCATTGTAACAAGGCGCTGTGTGATGACAAGGCCAAGTCCTGTTCCGCCATATCGACGCGTGATTGAGCTATCACCTTGATGAAAAGGTTGGAATAATTTACTTTGATGTTCTAATGGAATGCCAATGCCTGTGTCTATTATTTTAATATTGAGTTCAACGGTATTTTCATTTAGGTGTGTGTGGTTAAGTTCAATAATGGTTTTTCCCTGATGTGTGAATTTTACGGCATTGCTTATAAGATTGGTCAGGATCTGTTTAAGTCGGACTGGGTCACCGATTAGATGATTTGGTATTGTGCTGTCTAAATGTGTTTCAAGTGATACGCCTTTATTATTAGCGCCAATTATAAATAGTGATGAAATATCATCAATCATTTCTTTCAGTGAAAAGCAGCTTTCAACGAGTTCGAGCTTTCCGGCTTCAATTTTGGACAAATCAAGAATATCATTTATTATCTCAAGTAATGAGTTTGTTGATATAGAAATGTTATGTACATAGTTTGACTGTTCGTTATCTAGATCAGTGTTTTGAAGAAGATTTGTGAAACCAATTACGCCATTCATAGGAGTACGAATTTCATGGCTCATGGTGGCAATGAAATCGCTTTTGGCTTTATTGGCGGATTCTGCTTCTAACATTGCTCGTTCAAGATCGTGCGTGCGGTCAATTACTAGTCGTTCAAGATCTTTTCTGTATGAAGTAAGTTCATTGTCATAGCTATTGATCTGGTTCAGCATAATATTAAAGCCGTCAACTAGAGTCCCGAATTCGTCATTAGTCGTGCGTTCTGCTCTATGACTGAAATCTTTTCTATTGGCTACATGCTTCATTGTTGAAAGAAGATTATTAATAGGTGTTGAAATTATTTTATGTAACCAGTTGGAGAGAAAGAGAGCAAGAGCCATAGAGAGTATAAAAATGCCAATGGTCATATATAGTTGTTGCAGTAGAGTCTCTCTTGCCTTGTTCATATTGGCAATAACTTCTATATTGCCGATGACTTCATTGTGTATCTGAATGGGGATGTTTGTGATTATATTGTTAAATAAATTCCATGAATTGTTAGTGCCTGATGTGGTGTGAAATTGATCGTTGTTACGATATTCAGAGAATACATGATTGTTAATGTCATATATGGTTACTTGTAAAATGTCGGGCTGTGATTTTATAGATGATAGTATCTCGTTTGTTGCTTTTTTGTCCTGAAATATAATAGCAGCTGTACTGTTGGCGCTTAATATTTTCGCAAGCGATGTAATACGTATTTCAGTTTGACTTCGTGCAGTCCCATATTCTAATGCCATGAAGAGTGAGAGCGAGACAACTAGAACCATTGCTGCAGTAAACAGGATAATATAAACAAGTTTGTTTTTAATGGAAGAGCTAGAGAAAATCATTGATTAGCTTCCATGTTAATAACATTAGCTAAAATCAATAGTCTTGAGCTGATTTCCAGCCCGGATTTTTTTGTGCTACCAATGTTTATGGTTAGTTTTGTTTGTCCACTGACTTTTTTTAGTTCTATCATGCCTCCATTGTGAGAAAAGTTATCGAAATGCGCGACGGTTAAAATAGGAGAATTCTGGATTTTTTGTAAAAAACTTTTGTAATTCTTTTTTTCAGATTGAGCTATGTAAAGCAAATGGCATTTGTATAAATCTGTAGGCGCGATGTTTTTGGTGGTTAAGGTTTTAGATCTGATCTTTCTGCCGTTAAGATCTTCGAGGTGGTGTGTTAGCTCATCATGTCCTATGGTGCATAGTTTAATGGTGGGCGCTTCTTGTTCCCATTTAATGTCTGGCCAGTTAGTGAATTTAATAAAGTTATATATGAAGGCAGCGGTGAATAGCTTGTCGTCATCATGTGTGTGGCCAGATAAAGGCAGCAGAAATAGAATGAAGAATATTGTGCAGGTGATTCTTCTAAAAATGCTTCTATGTGAATTAGATCTTTGCAATGTGCGTCCTTGCAATTAAAAGTGTCTGTCGGTTGTTGTGTCCGTGCTCGCCATGAAATAGGTTGCCCTGTTTTTTTTCTTAGAAAGATGGCGAAGGATTAAGGTAAATTGCTCTTTTTTTAAGAGCCAACAGATAATTATTTTTATTACTGGTAAGTCCTTGTCGGACAGTTTTTCTGGCGTTAGAGTATCGGGGTAGATTGATCTCATATTAAAACTTCATGCGTGCTTCGAGGTAAATGTTACGTTTTGCTAATGGCAAATCATTTGTAATATTACGACCTGTGAATTCTCTTGCATCAGAGTCGAATAGATTTCTAACAGACATAGAAAACTCCCAGTAATTACTGTTGGAGTACCTCAGTGTTGAGTCAGTAATTGTATGATCGTCTACTGATTGACGGCTGTCATTGCTTCTTCTTTCTCTTTCGCCGATCCAGCTTGATTGTATGTTCCAGTTGATATTTTCGCTTGGACTCCAGTTCAAGCTAATAAATGCTTGATGATCGGCTTCCTGTATGGCAGGTGGATTGTCATCATGTGATCTTGCGGTGTAATTGGCAATGAAGTTGGCGGTATCAGTTGCCTGCCATCTTGCTTCTATCTCAAGGCCTCTAATATTGTGTTTACCAATATTCTGGTACTGACCGTTATTGTCTCGAGAGATGAGGTCTGATTGTTGTATGTGAAACAAATTTAAAGCCAGTAGCAAATCAGTGTGGAAAGTATAGTTAAGAGCTAATTCAATAGTTTCTGAACGCTCAGGATCTAATTCAGTATTGGGCGTTGAGAATGAGGTGAATGCGAAAAGCTCATTATATGTTGGCGGCCTGAAGGCTTTTCCGTAAATAAGTTTTGAAGTTAGCTTTTCTGTGGTTTGCCAGACCAGAGCGGCACGTGGGTTAAAGGTGTTGCCAAAATCAGAATATTGATCGTAGCGGGCGCCTGCCGTTAATTCCCAATTGTTATTGATGGTCCAGATGTCTTCAATAAATGCATGTTTGATAATGCGTGACTTTTCAGGGGCAAAGGCAAACTGGCTGTCGGATATGTCGAGCAGTGGGCTGCCGGCACTTATTGGGTTGCCGTCGGCGTCAGTGCCAAAATTAACCATATGTACTACAGAGTAGAGGTCCTGCCAGGTATAACCTGTGCCCAGGGTCAGGTTATGATTCTGAAAACCAGAGTAGCTTGTGTGTAGCTGAAGTGTAACGCGTCGTTCTGAGGCATCGTTGCGATTTATTAGTCCATCAGGGTAGGTGCCTGAGCCATCGGTGTAACCGGGAGGGCGTTCGAAAAATCCTTCGCCAGATGTGTAATCAAGGTGCTGGTATCGTAGTTCTGCATTCAGGGACCAGTTGTCGTTAAAGTTGGTATTGTTATAGAACAGATCCAGGTTGAAACGAGAATCTTCGCCTTTTGTCAAAGGGTCAAGTACGCCAAATCCAGTTAGGCCAATTTCAACATCCTGCTGTTCACGGTAATCTGCCTGCAGTCGCCAGTGGTCTTTGGCCAGGGACATTCGTAGGTCATGACTTTCCCAGCCGTAGTTTGCGTCGGCAGGTGCATAGCTGGGGCCAATTGCATTCGTCTGGCCGTCGCTTTCGATAAAAGGGGCGTGTCCATTTGTTCTGGAGAAATCTGCAGTAAAGGCAAATTCATAGCCATTGAAATGATTGCCATGTTGTAGCCACAGGTTTTGGGTGTTAAAGCTGCCGCTTCGTACACCAAATTCATTATGCCTGATACGGCTTGCCGTTTTAGTTATGACGTTGACGATGCCCGCTGAAGCGTCAGCGCCAAATAGTGCAGAACCTGGGCCGCGGATGACTTCTATGCGTTCAATGATGCTGGCGGGAATACCCTTCCAGAAAATCCCCAGGTTCCAGGTCAGGTCTTTCAGTGAGTTGCCATTGATCATTACCAGCGTTTGGTTTCCGGTTGTTCCGCGAAACTGTATTAGTGGCCTGTTTGCAAACTGGCTGGATCTTATGTGTATGCCTGGAACGGTCTGTAATGCCTCTGTAAGGTTTGTTGCGCCACTGGCTTTAATTTCATCAGCGGTTATCAGGCTGACTACAGCAGGTGCTTTGCTTGCAGTGCGCTTGGATGTCGTGGCTATAGTGGTTTCGAGACTAATGAGTTCTTCAAGGCTTAGTGAGAGAAAGTGGTCGAGTTGGTGGCTGGCGTGAGCGGTATATATAGGGGTTTGGCTGAGTGCAATTAATGCACACAAAGAATAAGGTTTAAGCATCGTATGTTATCGGCTTTTGTGATTTTACTATTCAAAATATACTACCAACTATAATAGCGCAAGTTCACAGTAATGAATCCTGGATAAATCGTGGTGTGTCGGTGATTGTGATTGTGAAAATTTTAGATAAGGGACTGAAAAACTTCCATGTGTTAGCTGCAACTAGTGATATGTAAGAAAATGATAGCGGACTTATCATGTATGTATATGGTGCATGAAGATAAGGGAGATAGCGTACAAATGTGTAGTGTTGATTGTGTTTGAGGTGTCAGATGTGCTCGTGGGATCATAATGTGGCCAGAGATTGTTACCATAAATTGGCCGTATTTAGCATCAAATAAGAAGTCGATTCTAATAATGCTAAGGTTCTGCTGTATCAGCAGGCTGTGTAAAAACTCAAAATATTTTAGGCTGGTGGGGGCTCACGCCTAAATTCACGCACTCATATAGCAATAAAGCAAAAATAAAACTCACTTGAAATGAGTTATTGGATAATAATAACTTTCATTTCCCAACTTCAAAAAACATATATAGTTTTTACACGGTCTGTCAGGAAAGCGGGCGAGTTACCTAAAATAGCAAGAGGCAGAAATCGGCCAGAAGCAGCCAGTTCTCCTTGTCATTACAAGCCAGGCGAGAATCTTTCAATTCTCTCACCATCTTTGTAGATAGCCAAAAATAGACACGAAGTCCTCTTTCTCGGTTTCGATCAAATTATCTCATATACATCCATTTTTGTCTGACATAAATCAATTCTATCACGAGTAAAGATGAGTAAAATTTGTGTATATGCAAGCCAAGGGAGGGCGGGCAAATGTATATCTACAATCTTTCTGTTAGAGTTGTTTTTGTCCTGTTTTTCACGCTCGCAGCAGTAAGTTGCGGTGGTGGTGGAGGCAGTAGCGGCAGTAAAGACAGTGGCGGCGGAGACGGATCGGATGATACGGAGCTTGTGACCGGACAGTTTATCGATGCCGCGGTTGAAGGTCTGGAATACCAGTGTTCTACAGGTGAATTTAGCGTCAACCGGGGAACGACCAACAGCAACGGGGAATTCACTTGCCCTCAAGGAGATTCTGTTACCTTCTACCTGGGGCATATCCAGCTGGGGACGGTAGCCGCGGATGGTGCAGTGGTCACGCCTTACAATCTGTATCCAGGGGATGGCCAGTCAGCAATTAATCTTTCTAGGATTTTGCAGTCGATAGATGTTGATGGCGATGTCAGTAATGGTATTACTGTTAATGATGCATTGGTCAATAGCATTCCCGCAGATGCTGACATGTCCAGCACAAATTTTGGGGATTACATCACTAGTACAACCTCTATTACGCTCGTTACAGAAGCGCAAGCTCAAGCGCATTTAAATCAAACGATTATTGAATCGATTGCTCCAACAACAGCACCGGTTGCTAACGCAGGTGCCGATCAGACTGCTTTTATTGGCAATACGATCATTCTGGATGGATCAGCATCCAGCGATGCTGATGGGGATTCATTACAATATACCTGGTCCTGGTATCGTAAACCTGTTGGCAGCACTGCAGAGTTTCTGAGTCAAGGAGGTGATGGCAACAGTTTTGTCGCTGATGTTTCTGGTTTGTACACGGTTAGTCTCTGGGTTTTTGATGGTCATGTGACTGTTTTTGATCGTGTAAACATTACCGTAAATATCGAACCTGACCGCGGTGATGCCAGCCTGTCTTCGTTGATACTTTCCTCCGGCGAATTCAGTCCCGAATTCGATCAGGCCACTTATGTTTATAGTGCTGAATTCGCCAACAATGTAAGTTCAATCACGATCACTGCTATTAGCTCACAGCCTGGTGTTGCACTCTTAATGAATGGTGATTCTATTGTGAGTGGCGAAGAGAGTGCTTCAATTCCTCTATCCGTTGGAAGTAATACCATTGAAATTGAATCTACAGCACTTGATGGTATGACGACTCGTACGTACGTGATTACGGTTACACGCCTCGCGAATTCAAATCAGACACCCGTTGCGGATGCAGGCGATGATCAGGTCGTGACGTCTGGAGTACAGGTTAATCTTGATGGTTCCGGTAGTAGTGATAGTGATGGCGACAATCTGACCTATTCGTGGAGTTTTGTTTCGATGCCAGGTTCGAGCAACGCAGTTTTATCCAGCAGTAGTGGTGTCTCACCATCATTCTTAGCAGATCTCGGTGGTATCTATACCTTGCAATTGATTGTATATGATGGACAGGCCAATAGTGCTCCTGATCAGGTGGCCATCACGGCAACCAGTGTTCCGGTTGCCAATGCCGGTCCTGATCAGACTCTTCAGGCTGGTAGTGTTGTTTACCTTGATGGCAGCGGTAGTAGTGACAGTGATGGTGATAATCTGACTTATTCGTGGAGCTTTCTTTCTGTTCCTCAATCAAGCAGCGCTGTATTGTCAGACAGCAGCAGTGCTACGCCAAACTTTACTACCGACCTCAGTGGTAACTATGAGGTTCAATTGATTGTTAACGATGGCCAGAGTGACAGCGTTGCGGACATTGTTATCATCCTTGCCGAAGAATTGTCATCAGGATGGATGCACCCACTCAGCGAAGATAGCCATATTAGTGTTGCTGGCGCCTCAGGTATTTTGCAAACAGCAGTGAATAATCAGGGTCAGGCCATCGCAGCCTGGACTACTGGTGATGGCGGCACGGATTGCGGAGGATATGAATGCGCCCAGGTATTTGTCAGTCTTCACGACAATGGTAGCTGGACCCAAATTGCAGGCCTTAGTGACAACATCAGTCCCGATGGCTTTAATGCCAGCGATGTAAGGGTGGCAATAGATGATACCGGCGACGCCATCGTTGTATGGCGAATGAATACTGCCTGGAACTCATTATGCGGTTCTTACACGTCGCAATGTAGTCACATCTATATGAGTGAGTACCGTGATGGCTCCTGGTCGCACCCAGTTGATATGAATGATCATATTGATCCCAGTCGAGTGAATAACGTTTCACAGAGGCCCAGGGTGGCAATGGCTGATAATGGTGAAGCCGTCATCGTATGGCAATCTCAGTCAACCTCGGATGTCGGTAATATTGGTATCTATAAAAAAGAATATCGCAACGGTAGCTGGACACAGCCAGCGACAACCGATTTTATACCGAAATCATACTGGAATCCCGAAGTAGCCATGGATGACAGCGGCAATACCCTTATTGTCTGGCAGTCCAGTGATAGTAATTATCATAGCCGCTTATACCTAAGTGAATATCGTGGTGGTACCTGGAGTCATCCGAGTGATCTGGATGCCGATGCCTTCAATCCTCCTGGTCAGGTCTGTCCGGGAATAACCTGCCCGATTCCAGTTAACATTGCCATGGACAACAACGGAAATGCCATCATTGTCTGGGATCAGCGTACCACGACTTATGCAGACTACTACGATGGTGCAATCTACAGGAGTGAGTACCGCAACGGTAGCTGGACACATCCTGCAAACGTCAACGACACTGTTAACTCAGGTGAAATGACCGACTGGGCCCGTTACCCTGAGGTCGCCATGGATAACAATGGCAATGCGTTGATTGTCTGGGCACAGAACGACGATACACTCGATTGTATGGTTTCACCTCCCAATGTATATGGTTCATTTGAATGGCCTTGCCAGCAGATTTTTGTGAGTGAATTCCGCGATGGCAGCTGGACCGAACCGCTGAACAAGTCCGACCATATCAGTCTTCCCGGTCAGCCTGCACACGCTATGCGTAGTAGTACTATCAAGTCCTACTCGGTGGCCATGAGTGATAATGGCGATGCTGTGATTGCCTGGGCGGAAACACTACCGTCAGATACTTGTGGTGAAACTGAAAGACAGATATTTGTCAGCCAGTACCAGGATGGTGGCTGGGTGCATCCGGTGAGTAACGAGGACCACATACTTGGCCTGAACCTTAATACCTACCTACCTCAGGCTATGATGGATGATGAGGGTACCGTTTTGCTGGGATGGACTGGCTATGTGACTGACTTAAATATTTATTTCAGCCAATATGAATGTATGGGATGTGAAACTGGGTTGCCTGCCGTCATTGCGCCTCGCAATCTGGAGGCAGTCCCCGGTAATGGGTTGATAGACCTGAGCTGGCAGGCAGTTAGTAATGCTGATTACTACAATCTCTACTGGAGTGTCAGCGGTGAGGCTAGCACTGACTCAACACCGATCACTGCCATTATGGGCAGCAGCTATCAACATACTGCTCTGGACAATCGTACGACGTACAGCTACCTCGTGACAGCAGTCCTGCCAGATACCACCGAAAGCCAGCCATCCAGCCAGGCGGTTGCGACCCCTACGGCATGTGCAGGCTGTGAGCCGCTTCTGTCACAGACTTTCCTGTCAGGTTCGATCTCTACCGATGAAGGTAAGGGTGTCGGTGTTGATTCAGATGGGAATGTATTTGTAACCGGTTATACCTTTGGAGGTATGGACGGCAATATCAGTAATGGTAGCTCCGATTTGTTTATTTCCAGGTATGCCAGTGGTAGTCGGCAGTGGACGGTTCAACCTGGCTCAGATGCGTATGAAAGAGGTAACGATCTGGCACTCGATACCGGAGGTAATATCTACGTGGCAGGTGGTGGAACCCTGTTGTCGAAATACAGCTCATCAGGTGTATTGCAATGGTCAGTGATGACTCATCTTTTCGCTGAAGTTGAAGCTTTTGGAGTTGTCGTAGATGCTTCCGGCAATATCTATATCACCGGCAGTACTACGGTCGAACTGTATGGCAATCCGAATGTGGGAGGGCAAGATATATTCCTCGCCAAGTACAATGCTGATGGAGAGTTACAGTGGAGCGTGCAGACCGGTACCGCATTAAATGATCGTGGAAATGATCTAGCCCTGGATAGCGAGGGTAATATTCTCGTCACTGGCTACACCTCAGTTAATGGTAATTACATTGGCGATGCCTTTATCACCAAGTACAGTCCGGCTGGCGATTTGATCTGGTACGAAGATTTTGAGCGGGGTCTGGGCGATCAGTACATGTCAAAAGCCTATGGTATCGCCCTGGATGCCGACGACAATGCCTACATCACTGGTCATGCAGATTACCGACTGTTCCGAAGATACAGTGTTTCGGGATTTGAAGCTTTTGTTGTGAAGTACAGCCCTGATGGTTGCTTCCAGTGGGCAAGACAAAGAGGAGTGTCCGGCAGTTTTGACTACAGCAATGGTATTGTGGTCGATCAAGACGCGAACATCTACATTATTGGTACAACACAGGGCGCATTGGATGGTAACACACATAATGGAGAAGACGATATTTTCATCATGAAGTATGAAGCTGGTGGTATTCATGCCTGGACCCAGCAATATGGTGAAGCTGGTCATGATCGTGGATATGCTATTGCTCTCGATGCCAGCGGCAACATTTTGACTGTCGGGGCTTCTGATGGCGACCTTAACGGTGAAACGAATAATGGAAGTGGAACGCTCTATAATTTCGATATTTTCTTGATGAAGCTTAGCCGGCAGGACTGAGAGTTCAGTTTCTCATTTCATAATGTCGGGACAATATCAGGTTAGCAGTTAATGAAAAACAGGGGTGTTTTGTTTTTTATGATCTCTCAAGGAGAAGTGGCTGCTGATATTATGGTTTGTTGAAAATTACAAGGTATCAGCCTCTCTGGTTCTTATTCAAATTTCAGGAAAATGGTAGCTGTCATATCAAGAAAGGTTTTTCTTTTCACAATATCTCATTGCATTGGGGTAGGATTAAATAGAAGTCTTAGAATAAGCCCAGGTAGGCTAAATATTAAGAGGTGCACTAAAAAATTGAACGATGGCTTCAGGGTGGTAGCCGACCAGGTTGGACTTTTAAATTGGGTTGCTCTGAAGTCAAAATGGCCAGGTTAGGTAATAAGTTTACCAATTTCTGACCAAAGCGGCCACATTATGGTTTCGTGCACAGGTGTGGGTAAAAAAGTGTAAAAATGGTGGGCCTGGAAGGACTCGAACCTTCGACCGATCGATTATGAGTCGAGCGCTCTAACCAACTGAGCTACAGGCCCATATAGGGCGGGTCACAAAAAACAGACGCACATTATATGCGTCTGTTCGATTTCGACAAGCTTTTATTCTTCGCCGATGAAACTACGCAGGTGTTCGGCACGTGATGGGTGGCGGAGTTTGCGTAGTGCTTTTGCTTCAATCTGACGAATGCGCTCACGGGTAACGTCAAACTGTTTGCCGACTTCTTCCAGTGTATGGTCGGTATTCATGTTAATGCCAAACCGCATACGCAATACCTTGGCCTCTCTTGGAGTCAGGGTAGAGAGAATGTCCTTGGTAGAGTCTCGTAGTGATTCTCCTGTGGCTGAGTCGATTGGAGACATGATATTGGTGTCTTCAATGAAGTCGCCCAGGTTTGAATCTTCGTCATCGCCGATGGGTGTTTCCATGGAAATCGGCTCTTTGGCGATTTTGAGGACTTTACGTACTTTATCCTCCGGCATTTCCATTTTCTCTGCCAGTTCTTCCGGGGTGGGCTCGCGGCCTTTTTCCTGTAGCATCTGACGGAAAATTCGGTTCAGTTTATTGATTGTTTCAATCATGTGAACCGGAATACGAATGGTGCGTGCCTGATCAGCAATTGAGCGAGTAATTGCCTGACGAATCCACCAGGTAGCGTAAGTAGAGAACTTGTAGCCGCGACGGTATTCGAACTTGTCGACTGCTTTCATCAGGCCAATATTGCCTTCCTGAATTAAATCCAGGAACTGTAATCCACGATTGGTATATTTCTTGGCGATAGAGATAACCAGTCGCAGGTTGGCTTCAACCATTTCCTTCTTGGCGCGGCGTGCTTTGGCCTCACCAATAGACATCTTGCGGTTGATCTCCTTGATATCAGTAATGCTCAGGCCGTACGCTTTTTCAAGCAGGGACAGTTTCAGTTGTGCCTGCTTGATCTCAGGAGAGAAGGCTTCCAGTGCGTCTGAATACTCATGTCCGCTCAGGTACTGATCAATCCACTTCTGATTGGTTTCGTTTTCAGGGAATGATTCGATAAACGCCTTTCGTGGCATATGGGCCTTGTTGACGCACAGGTTCAGAATCTGTCGTTCATAGGTGCGCACTTTCTCGATGGTGGTGCGCAACTCTTTTGTCATGGAGATAATGATAGAAGGCAGGAATTTGAGTTCCATAAATACTTCGGCCATTTCTTCACGTGCTTTGGCGGTGTTTTTCTTGTTGTTCTTTTCCAGTGCCTTAACAACTTTCAGATAGGCAAGGCTAAGTAGTTCAAATTGCGCCATAGCCCGTTCTGGGTCTGGGCCAGTGTCAACGACTTCTACTGCAACATCGTCGTCATCATCTTCTTCTTCGCGTTCTTCTGCAGGGCCTGATGCAGGCTGGGCTATTTCGTCGCTATCATCGCTGCGAAACCCACTAATGAGGTCAGTCAGTCGAGCTTCCTCGCTCTGAATCAGTTCGACAGTTTTTAATACCTGGCTAACAGAGCGGGGGTTGGTGGCCAGTGCGATCATCACCTGCTTGAGGCCTTCTTCAATGCGTTTGGCAATGGAGATTTCGCCTTCGCGAGTCAATAGTTCCACACTGCCCATTTCACGCATATACATACGGACAGGGTCTGTGGTTCTACCGAACTCGTTTTCGATGGAGGCGAGTGCCGCGGCAGCTTCTTCAGCGGCTGTGTCGTCAGTGGCGCTAGCATCTGTTAGAACAAGAGACTCGGTATCGGGCGCAACTTCGTGCACGGTGATGCCCATGTCATTGATCATGTTGATAATATCTTCAACCTGCTCGGGGTCAACAATCTCTTCTGGCAGGTGGTCATTTACCTCGGCATAGGTCAGGTAGCCCTGTTCTTTGCCCTTGGCGATCAACTGTTTAAGTAGTGATTGTTTGTCCTGCGGCGCTTTACTTGCGCTCTCGGTTGCATCTTGCTTTTTCGGCAGGTCTTCTGGTGTCTGGTCGTCTTGAGTCATGTTTATCCGCTAAAGTTTCAAGAATTCAAAACTGAACTACCCATTTTAGCATGGGTGAGGCCAGCCTGCTAGTTAGTTATAAATATATTTAATATATTTTTGGGTCAGGTAATAAAATAAATTAATACGTATTGTTTCATAATAAGTTGGACGGGATATTGCCGAAGGAGTTCATGTGGGGTGTTTGCTAATCGGCAGTTTTGGTGGCAAGGTGTGCTGCCCTAATAATCTCATGAGGTGCAAGAAAATGGTGAGTTTAGAGACCCCGGTTTGTGATTTTGGGCTACCTGCTGTGGATTTTTCACTACCAGGTGTTGATGGTAAGCAGTGGTCATTGGGTGATTGTGCAGGCGAGAAGGGCTTGCTGGTTATGTTTATCTGTAATCACTGTCCTTATGTAAAGGCAATTCGTGATCGAATCGTAAGAGATGCCCGGGAGCTCAAGGTGCTGGGAGTGAATACGGTAGCGATTATGTCGAATGACCCGACAGAGTATGAAGAAGACTCATTTGAGAATATGCAGAAAATTGCAGATGAGTTCGATTTTGATTTTCCTTACCTGCTGGATGAGTCACAGCAGGTTGCGAAGGCCTATGGCGCAGTTTGTACGCCAGATTTCTTTGGTTATAACGCGTCGCTTGAATTGCAATACCGCGGTCGCCTGGATGAGAGTCGTAAGCAGGCAGCTGCACCGGAAGTTAGAAGAGATCTGTTTGAAGCGATGAAGCAGGTTGCAGAAACGGGTAAGGGGCCGGAGCAGCAGATACCTAGTATGGGTTGCTCGATTAAGTGGAAATCTGAAGGATAAGTCGTCTGACTCGGTGGTCGTTGCTGCAGGCGCAAAGCGTGCTGTAGCGGCTGGATGTGCCTGTCTGGAGAGTGGTCGGAGTGCGGTTTTGTGCGCATTGGTATTTTCCGGCAGTGCTCAGGTTGTGGTTTTCCTGATTCATGATTTTTTTATCTATGAATAAATAAATCAAGTGTTTGTGTTAGAAGTATTTTCTGGGCTATCTTTCTGAAAAATATAGAATAATTTGGGTTTTTGAGTGCATGTTTTGTGGTTGTTTTGTAAGCGAAATGAGCGTCTCAGAGGTGAGATCCATGCTCGAAATCTGACGATTAAGTTGCCGAATGAGCCGAAGTAAGGGAAAATAGCGCCCCTTTACATTAAGAGTGGGGCGTAATCACCCTTCTGTTTTGCCACGATTAAAACAGTGAACTGATTAACAGAATTCATGCGATCTGCGCCTTTTAACAGGATTGGTGGATCGCGCAAATTTTAAAAACTTGATTGGAGATATCCTATGTCATCACGCAGAGAGCTTGCGAATGCAGTCCGTGCACTGAGTATGGATGCAGTACAAAAAGCTAATTCTGGTCACCCAGGTGCGCCTATGGGTATGGCAGACATTGCTGAAGTATTATGGAACGACCATATGAAGCACAACCCAGCGAATCCAGACTGGGCTGACCGCGATCGTTTCATTCTGTCTAACGGCCACGGCTCAATGCTGATTTACTCACTGCTTCACTTAACCGGTTACGATCTGTCGATTGAAGACTTGAAACAGTTCCGTCAACTGCATTCTAAGACTCCAGGTCATCCTGAGTATGGTTATGCGCCAGGTGTTGAAACGACTACAGGTCCATTAGGTCAGGGTATTACTAACGGTGTTGGTATGGCGATTGCTGAAAAAGCAATGGCGGGTCAGTTCAACCAGAAAGGTCACAACATTGTTGACCACAACACTTATGTGTTCCTGGGTGATGGTTGTTTAATGGAAGGTATCTCACACGAAGCCTGTTCGCTGGCAGGTACGTTAGGTCTGGGTAAGCTGATTGCTTACTGGGATGACAATGGTATCTCTATCGATGGTCACGTAGAAGGCTGGTTCTCTGACGATACACCTAAGCGTTTCGAATCTTATGGCTGGCACGTCATTGCTGACGTAGATGGTCACGATCCTGAAGCAATTGCTAAGGCCACTGAAATGGCTAAGGCAATGACTGACAAGCCGACACTGATCTGTTGTAAGACAACGATCGGTTTTGGTTCGCCAAACAAGGCCGGTTCTCACGCATGTCACGGTGCACCATTAGGTGATGAAGAAATCAACCTGACGAAAGCAGCACTTGGCTGGGATCACGGCCCATTCGAAGTGCCTGAGTCTGTTTATCAGGGCTGGGATGCAAAAGAGAAAGGTAAAGCAGCTGAAGCAGCATGGAACGAAAAGTTCGCTGCTTACAAGGCTGAGTTCCCTGAGCTGGCGGCTGAGTTCGAACGTCGTATGGCGGGAGATCTGCCTACTGAGTGGGCACAGAAGTCAGCTGACTTTATTGCGTCTGTCAATGCAGAAGCGAAAAGCCCTGCAACTCGTCAGGCATCATTAGCCTCTATCGAAGCATATTCTCCAATGGCGCCTGAGCTGTTTGGTGGTTCTGCTGACCTGGGTTGTTCAAACCTGACTGAATGGTCTGGCTACAAGCCAATGATCAGCAACGAAGAAGCCAACTACGTAAACTACGGTGTACGTGAGTTTGGTATGTCAGCCATTATGAACGGTATCGCACTGCACGGTGGCCTGATTCCTTTCGGCGCAACATTCCTGATGTTCTCTGAGTATGCACGTAATGCATTACGCATGGCGGCGCTGATGAAAATTCAAAGCATCTTCGTATTTACGCATGACTCAATTGGTCTGGGTGAAGATGGTCCAACTCACCAGCCAATCGAACAGATTCCTACATTACGTATGATTCCAAACATGTCTGTATGGCGTCCATGTGATGCTGTTGAGTCTGCAGTATGTTGGGCGAAAGCGATTGAGCGTAAAGATGGTCCTTCTACACTGATCTTCTCTCGCCAGGGCCTGCCTCATCAAGAACGTACTGATGATCAGATCGCTGCGATTTCTAAGGGTGGTTATATTCTTAAAGATTGTGATGGCACACCAGATGCAATCATTATTGGTACAGGTTCAGAAGTAGCGCTTGCGGTTGATGCAGCAGCTGCAATGTCTGGCAAGAAAGTTCGTGTTGTTTCAATGCCATCTGTTGATGCATTTGAATCACAGGATGACGCGTATCGTTCAGCGGTACTGCCAAAAGGTACTCCAACTGTTGCTGTTGAAGCGGCGGTTACGGATGCTTGGTACAAGTATGCTGATGCAGTTGTTGGTATTGATCACTTCGGTGAGTCAGCGCCAGCGGGCGAACTGTTCAAAGAGTTCGGCTTTACTGTAGAGAACGTTGTTAAAGCTGTTGAAGGCGTTCTTTAAGAAATAATTTTTGTAGCCGCTCCCCGGCTTATAAAAAGGGAGCGGCGAATTTAAAACTATTAATTAATTAAAATATTACCGAGGAAAATGTAATGGCTATTAAAGTAGGTATTAACGGTTTTGGTCGTATCGGCCGTATGGTATTCCGTGCAGTTTACAATGAATTCAAAGACATCGAGATTGTTGGTATCAACGATCTGCTAGATGCTGACTACTTGGCATACATGCTGAAGTATGACTCAGTACACGGTCGTTTTGGCGGTACTGTTGAAGCTGGCGAAGGTTGCATGATCGTTGACGGTAAAGAAATCCGTTTAACTGCTGAGCGTGATCCTGCTGACCTGAAATGGGGCGACGTTAATGCTGATATCGTTATCGATTCAACAGGTTTCTTTTTAACTGAAGAAGGGTGTCAGAAGCACATCGATGCGGGCGCTAAGAAAGTTGTTA